>DASTWL010000019.1 GCA_035765895.1 Verrucomicrobiia bacterium
ATGGGGAGAATTTTTTCCTCGATGAACACCACTACGCGCGCGAACAACGGGCCGTGCTCCAGCTCATAGCTGTCGAGCCGTTTCACGAGTTCCTGCCGGGCGTGGACGATGATCTGGCTGGCGACGGGCACGCCCCGCAGCCGGTCCACGGTCCGCGAATCCAGCTCCAGCGTGCTCTGGTATTCCAGCTCGCGCAGGATGTTCTGTTCCACCTCGGCGATCGGACCTTGCGCGTTGATGAAGTGGTAATGGTAAATCTCCTTCAACGATTGCAGCGCGTCCCACGTCTGTTCCTTGAACACGCGGTAGCGCCGTCTCGCCAGCGATTCGTCGTGGTCGGTCGGACGGTCTTCAGGCATTTCGCCGCTGCCGGAACGTTCCGCTTCTTCGATCAACGCCCGGGTCTCGCGGCCGCGCTTGAGCTGGCGGGCCACGGATTCCTTCTCATCCACGAACAGCACCATGATGTGGATGGTCGGCTGGCGGAAATGGATGCTGAGCGGGGTGTTGTAGAATTCGCGGCGCAGCGTGTGCATCTTGTCCACGAGCAGCTTCAAGCACTCCACCTGGACGTGCGTGCGGGGGAAGCCGTCGAGGATGACGCCGTCCTGGTATTCCGGCCGCAGCAGTTCGCGTAACAGGAGCCGGACCACCTCGCGGTCGCCCACCATGTTGCCGGCGTCCTTCAAGGCCTTGGCCTCGGGCGAATCCAGCAAGGCGCTCATCACAATGGGGCGGCAGGTCAGGCCGCGCACCTTGGCGATGAAGGCGGTGTTGGTGCCCTTGCCTGCGCCGGGCGCGCCGCCGAGCAGGATGATCTCCTTGGGAAAGCGCAGGTGTTCGCGGCCCGGCTCGGCCTCCAGTTCGGTCCAGATGGCGCTGAAGATAAGCTGCGCGTCCTTGATCTCCAGATCGGGGCGCTTGCCGGCTGACGCGGGCGCGGCGGTCGGCGTGGTTTCGGTGGCGGAATTCATGGCGATACTTCGGAGGGAAATTACAAAGTCGCGCCATCCGAGGCACGCGGTTTCGGTTGGGATTCCGGAAGAAGAATTACAAACTGTAGTTCCCCTCGTTGGACACGAACTATGCGAAGGCTCTCAAACCACAGTTCCCCTCCTTGGAGGGGCCAGGGGTGGGTTGCCCCGGAATTGTTTTGACTGACCTTCCCGCCCGCGTTGCGCGACTTCGTGGCACAAACACCGGCACCTCCCGACTCGGCCAACCGCGCTTTGTCTCTTCTGCTCGAATCCAATCCTCAATCTTCTTCAGCACCGACTCCATATCGTTCTTCACCTCGTAATTCCAAAAGCGCAAATGTGTCACGCCAAGCGTTTCGATTTCCTTGTGCCGACGCTCATCTTGTTCACGCAAGTGGTCGTGAACGGAGCCATCCACGTCCACCGCCAGATTCAATTCTTTGCAGTAAAAATCCACGATGCGCTGGCCAAGTGGACGCTGGCGATCGAAGTCGTAACCGCACAGTTGCTTTCGCTTGAGCCGATTCCAAAGCAGCACTTCGGCAAGCGTCATTATGCGGCGCAGGGTGTGAGCACGCTCCGTCAGGTCGGCGCGATATGGAATGATGGGCTGGCTCACGCGAGTCATGCTCACGCGTCCATGCCGGACGAGGCAAGGTGAATTTGGGAGTGGAAGCGGGAGACGGGGAAACCCACCCCTAACCCCTCCAAGGAGGGGAACTCCGAATCGCGCATGCCACGTCCGGCTCGTCCGGCTCCCCTCCTTGGAGGGGCCGGGGGTGGGTTACCTTGAATTCACTTAGGCGCTGAAGATGAGCTGCGCGTCCTTGATCTCCAGATCGGGACGCTTGCCGGCCGGCGCGGGCGCGGTGGGCGGCGTTGTTTCGGTGGATGGATTAATGACGTCAGTGCGGACGGAAATTGCAAAGTCGCGCTAGCGTCTGGCCTTGGCTTCAAATGGTCAACTTTTTTGCATTTAGGGCATGTTACAGTCATTACGTTCGCCTGCGTCAGAAAAATAAACCCACAGTGAGAGCATTTGTGTCCCTCCTTAACGTCGAACTTCGGAGCAATGGGGCCGCTTAAAAAATCCCAAGCTGAATTGTTGCCAGTGAGTTTGGGAATTCAACTCTTAGAATTCAACGAGGAAGAAGCCGTAAAGGTGCTACACGAGCCCGCGCTTCTGAACTTGTCCCAAACACCACTCGTATTCCCTGACGAGTTGCGTGACGACGCTTTCATTCTTCAGTTCCGGCGGCAGGACTTCCCAGGTGTAGGTTTCAAATTCGAGGTGCGGGCAGAGCTTCGGGTTTTCGCCCAGCACATCCAACAGTTCCAGCAGGTGGTCGGTGGTGTTGTCGAAGCAGGGAAACCCACCCCCCACCCCTCCCGGGAGGGGATCGGCCACGGACGACCCACCCCTGGCCCCTCCAGGGAGGGGAACTGCCGGAGGAGTGTGCAGCGGGATGTGGAAGTGGATACGCCACTCCGAGTCGTTGATGGTTGATGGTTGAGGGTTGATGGCGTCCAAGGCGAGCGGGAGGTCTTTGTAGCGGGTGAGGGTGCCGTCCGGGGCGCGGGCGATGACTTGATGGAGGTAAACGTCGTCCACGAAGGCGCGCAAGGCGGTGCGGGCTTGCGGGGTGGCGCGGACTTTTAACGCGGAACTCAGGTGCAGCTTGCTGAGCTTGATGTCGTGCCGGCGGAATTCCGCGATGGCGGCGCGGGCGGATTCGTATTGCAACGCGAAGTGGCAGGCGTCGTAGTTCACGCCGAGGTGCGCGTTCAGGCGCGGGTTGTTCGGATGTTCGTCGCGCAGCGTGCCGAAGAACGCCACGGTTTCCGCGGTGTTCTCGAACAGTCCGAGCGGTTCGGGTTCCACGCCGAGATGCAGCGTGCGTCCGGTGCGTTCGCTGACGCGCGCGATGTGTTCGACGCAGGCCCAGAGATTGTTCCGAATTGCGGAGAGTTTGGCGGCGGAGTCGGACGGAGCGCCGACGTGCTCGTCGGCTTTGGACCTACGCACGTCGTAAGCCGGTGAGGACACCGGCGCTCCGGTTTGCGGCGAGGCGCCGCAGCCACGAGGGAAGATGAATTCCTTGAACGAGCCGGGCAGGGTGCTGACGCTGCCTTCGACGCCGGACGGGACGAGTTGCGCGAGGAGGTCGAAGAGGAGGTTGGTGTAGTCGAGGCGTTCGCGTGTGGTCCAGTCGGGGGCGAAGACTTGCTCCTTTACGCGCCCGCCGTGGAAGCGGCCGTAGGGAAATCCGTTGATGGTGAAAACGTAGCAGCCGTGCTGGTCGAGCCACTTCTGGAACGCGAGCAATGTCGGCGGCTCGGCAAGTTCGCGGGCGGCCAGTGCGCTCAATCGCAGCCCGATGCCGAACGGTGCGCTCGTGCCGACGCGTTGGCGGACGGCGAGAGTGTATTGTTCCAGGCCGCGGAAGGTTTCGCGCCAGTCCTCCCCGCGATGGATGTTCGTGCAGTAGGTGAGATGAAGGTCGTGGTTGAGTTTCATGGGCTCACCAAATTCTTAACCGCGGATGGACACGGATCAATTCTGCCAGGTAGGACGGGCAGTCCCTCCCCCGTCGTTCTTCGATAGCCACGTAACGGCGCCCAGAGGAGCGCGCGGCTGCCCAGTTTGAGTCAACGTCCGCCCTCACCCTAACCCTCTCCCCCAGGAGAGGGAGCAGACTGCGGACGCTTGCCGGTTCTATGCTGGCTGCTCGACCAATCCAGTCGCGGGTATTATCAGGAGACTGGCGAACGATTCTCCCTCTCCTCGGGGGAGAGGGCCGGGGTGAGGGCGAGCGTAAAACCACTGTTCCTCTCACGCCGGTAAAACAAAATGCGGGCACTGGCTCAGGAAGCGCGCGGGGTTTTGGTAGATGAGGCGGTCGATCGCGGCGAGCGAGTGGCCGCGGCGGCGCATTTCGCGGGCGGTCTTCGGCACGGCGAGTGGATCGCTGAGGCCCCAGTCGCAGGCGCAGTTCAGCCAGACGCGTTCGTGCGAGAAATTTTCCACCATGTCCACGGCGCGTGCGGGCGAACATTTCGAATCGGGATACAACGTGATGCCCGCCCAGAATCCGGCATCGAGCACGGCGCCGATGGTGTGCTCTTCGACGTGGTCAATGATGACGCGCTCGGGCTTGATGCGGCCGTCGCGCTGGAGCAGGTCCACGATGAGGCGTGTGCCCTTGAGTTTGTCTTCGAGGTGCGGCGTGTGGACGAGGATGAGCTGGTCGTGTTGCGCGGCGAGGTCCACATGCTTCTGCAGCACGATCATTTCGTTGCGGCTATTCTTGTTCAGGCCGATCTCGCCAATGCCGAGGACGTTCGGGCGCCTGAGAAATTCCGGGATGATCGCGAGCACTTCGTCGGCGAGCTTCACGTCCTCGGATTCCTTTGGGTTGATGCAGAGCCACGAGTAATGCGGCAGGCCGAACTTGGCGGCGCGCTTCGGCTCGTAGTCGGTGAGCTGGGAAAAATAATCGTAGAAGCCGTGCGCGGAACTGCGGTCGAAGCCAGCCCAGAAGGCGGGTTCGCAAACAGCCTGACAACCGGCGGTGACCATCGCCGCGTAATCATCGGTCGTCCGGCTGACCATGTGGGCGTGAGGTTCGATGTAGCGCATTCGCTCAGGTTGATGGTTGAGAGTTGTTGGTTGAGGGACTATTCGCTCGTGCGCTGGTTAACAAGCGATGTGCGCAGGCCGCTCAACATCTTCCCTTGCTTTTCGGCGACGGCATAGAGGCTGCGGAACGCATCTTCGCTCAGGAACCCTTGGTTACGACCGATGAACGATTGTGAAACCACCTCGAACAGCGATCCGGTGGCGATTTCAACAAAACGGGCGAAGTCCTGCCGTGACGTGCGGGAGCTTCCTTCGGCGATGTTTGAAGAAATGGAAACCGCTGCGCGACGCATTTGATTGGTGAGGCCAAATCTCTCTTGATCAGGAAAATCGCGCGCCAGCGCATAGACCAGGTCGGCGAAGCTGATCGCTTCCTGCCACGTTGCGAGTTTTTCAAAATTAAACATACGCGGATGTTCCTCCGTCATCCATCAACCTTCCGGCGGCCATGCTCCGGCCGCCGACTTTCCCTTCGCTGCCGGAATCGGCTCCGTCGTCGGGTCGCTGAGGGCGAGGAGGATTTGTTTGGCGCGCCCGGGTTCGGCGCGTTCGAGTTCTTTGAGCGCGGCGCGGAAGGCTTTGATGCGGTAATCGTCTTCGCCTTCGGCGCGGTCCACGCGGTCCAGGAAGGCGGCGACTTCAATCAGCTTGTGGCGCACCTCGATAAAATAGTGATCGAGCAATTCCTTTTTCGTCGGGCGACCGAGGTGTTTGCCAATGGCCTCACCGAGTTGCAGCAGCAAGGCCTGTTCATCGGCGGTGAATTCGTAGGTGACCGGTTTGGCAATGCCCAACACGCCGCGCAGCAGGCTTTGCTCAACCAACATTGGGACGGCGATGGAACCTTCCATCCGCGTTTCCTTCGCACCGGGTTTGGCCACGCCCGACGTGTCGGTTTGAAGATTGCACACTTGCACCGGCGACTTCCGTTCGGCGGCGAGGCCAGCCATGCCTTTACCCACGGGAATCACTTTCACCTTGTCCATGATCGCTTCCGGAATGCCGCGCTGGGCGACAAGTTCGAGCCGGCCGGTGACCCGGTTGAGCCCATGAATCGTGCCGGTGACGCAGCCGAAATGTTTCAGGATGATTTCCAGCACCTGCTGGAGTGTGGCGCCGTCGCCGCCTTGCGCGAGCAGGAGGTTTTGAACGACGGACAAGACGGGGGAATTCGTTGTCATGGCCATGCGGGCGCGGCGTTTGAGTGCAAAGGCATGCGAAAGGTTGCGGCAAGGTGTTGTTCTTGTCCACCCCGTGATGTTGCTGGCCGGCGCGCCGGCGGTTTGGGCGATGGTGCCGGGCGCAAAAAATGGCGGCGGCGTGACTGCGCAGTTGCGGCGGGAACCATCCGATGAGAAACTGGCGGCGCATTTGACGAACATGATTGCACGCAGTTCCATCCTGGGTTTGGCCGGCATGCTTTTGCTGGCGTTGTCGCTTCCCGCGGCCGAACGTCCCGCGACGCCGGATTTCAAGGAAGTGGAAACCGTTCTTCGGGAGCACCTGGCCGGCGCGACGGACGAGAGCCTGAACCGCGCCGCAGTGGACGGGCTGCTCCTCGCCTTGAAGGGGCGGGTGCTGCTGGAGACCAATGCAAGCGCAACGGCCGTGGCGCCCGCCGCAACCGGGCCGTGTGTGGCGCGGCAGCGCATTTTTGATGGCGGCGTGGCTTATGTTCAGGTCAAGCGGGTGGCTGACGCGTTGCCCGGGGAAATTGCCGCCGCCGTGAAGCGCCTCTCGGCCACGAACAAACTGACCGGCTTCGTGCTGGACTTGCGGTATGCCGATGGAACCGATTACACGGCGGCCGCCCACACTGTGGATTTGTTTCTCAGCAAGGAAGTGCCGTTGCTGAATGCGGGGCAGGGGTTGCTCCGTTCGGAAGCCAAGACCAACGCCATCCAGCTGCCGGTGGTGGCGTTGCTGAACGAAGAAACCGGCGGTGCGGCCGAGGCCGTGGGGGCGATGCTGCGTCAAACGGCCACCGGCTTGTTGATCGGCACCCGGACGGCAGGTCATGCGGGTGTGATGAACGAGTTCAAACTTTCCACGGGGCAGACGCTGCGACTGTTGACGGCATCCGTCCAGCTTGGCGACGCCAAGGCCATTCCGACCACGGGCGTCGCGCCGGACATTGAGGTGAAGGTCAACCCGGACGACGAGCGGCGGTTTTACGCCGATCCGTTCGCCGGCACGCTGGCGCCAGAGGATAGCTCCACCAACACCGTTGCCAATCCGCCCAAGCGCGTCCGTCTGACCGAGGCGGATTTGGTCCGGGAACACCGCACGGATGGCGACGCCGAAGAAGACGTTGCCCCGCTGGGCCGCACCGGCCCGGACGGTCCGGTCATTCAGGATCCCGCCCTGGCCCGGGGCATTGATTTGCTCAAGGGGCTGGCGGTGGTGCGACAGGGTCATTTCTGATTTCGCATTTGACGATTCCCCGGCGGGACTCACACTGGCGGCTTGCTGTTCGATGAAAACGATTCTCTTCATTTGCACGGGAAACATTTGCCGCAGCCCCATGGCGGAAGGATTGTTCCGCCACGCCGTCGCCGGGCGCGGTGAATATCGCGTGCTGTCGGCAGGTTTGGGCGCGGTGGATGGCCAGGCACCGAGTCCCCATTCCGTGACGGTGATGAAGGAGCTGGGCATCGACATTTCGCAGCAGCGCAGCCGCATGCTCACCACGCAACTGGTGCAGGAGGCGGACTACATTTTCGGGATGACGCACAGTCATGTGGACACCGTGCAATTGCTCTATCCGCAGGCGGCGGAGAAGACCTTTCTGCTGCGGGAATTCGACGACACGCTGGACCCTTACGAGAAGGGCATCAGCGATCCCATTGGCGGTCCGGTTTCGGTTTATCGCATGTGCCGGGACCAGATTGAGCAGGGGATTGCGAGCATTTTGCAGTTCATGGAACACGGACATGCCGGCACTGGTCGCGCCGCCGCCGGCAAGCCGGTGACCTTTGCCCTGGGCAGCGACCACGGTGGCTTTGAACTCAAGGAAGCGCTCAAGGTGCACCTCGAGGAGCGCGGCATCAGCTACGTCGATCTGGGCACACACAGCAAGGATTCGACGGATTATCCCGATTACGCGCAGGCCGTGGGACAGATGGTGACCGAACAGCGTGCGGAACTCGGCCTGCTGGTCTGCACCACCGGCATCGGCATGTGCATCACGGCAAACAAAATGGCCGGCATTCGCGCCGCGCTCGTGGCCGACAGGGACACCGCTGCCGTCACCCGCCAGCACAATGATTCCAACGTGCTGTGTCTGGCCGGCAAAACGACCCCCGTCCAGGCCGCGGCCGAAATCGTGGATGCCTTTCTGGGCGCAAAATTTGAGGGCGGCCGCCATCAGCGCCGCGTGGACAAAATGGAACCCCGCAACCTACCGACTGAATTGAAACTGAAACACGTTGATCCCGAAATTGCCGAGGCCATCGAACACGAGCGCATCCGGCAGCAGGAAAACATCGAACTCATCGCGAGCGAAAACTTCACCAGCCCGGCCGTCATGGAGGCCCAGGGATCGGTGCTCACGAACAAATACGCCGAGGGCTATCCGAGGAAGCGCTGGTATGGCGGCTGCGAAAACGTGGACCTCATCGAGCAGGTGGCCATCGATCGCGCGAAGAAGCTGTTCAACGCCGAGCACGCCAACGTGCAGCCGCATTGCGGCAGCAGCACGAACATGGCGGTGTATTTCGCCTTCCTGAAGCCGGGCGACAAGATGCTGACGATGGATTTGAGCCACGGCGGCCATCTCACGCACGGCAACAAGGCGAACTTCTCCGGCAAGTTCTTTGAGATCGTTCATTACGGCGTGAGCAAGGAGGACGAACGCATCGATTACAACCAACTCGCGGCCATGGCGCGGGAACACAAGCCGAAGATGATCACGGTCGGCGCCAGCGCCTATCCACGCATCATCGATTTCGAGCGCATGGGCGAGATTGCGCGCGAAGTGGGGGCACTGCTGCTGGCGGACATCGCGCACATCGCCGGTCTCGTGGCGGCGGGGATCCACCCCAGCCCGGTGCCGCACGCCGATTTTGTCACCACGACGACGCACAAGACGCTGCGCGGTCCGCGCGGCGGGTTGATCCTTTGCAAGGAGAAGTATGCGAAGGAAGTCGATTCGATGATTTTCCCCGGCATCCAGGGCGGCCCACTGGAACACGTCATTGCGGCCAAGGCCGTGTGCTTTCACGAGGCGCTGCAACCCGGGTTCCAAACCTATCAGCAGCAAATCGTGAAAAACGCCGCCGCCCTGGCCGAGGCCATGAAGCGGAACGGCTTCCGCCTCGTGAGCGGCGGCACGGACAACCATCTGATGCTCGTGGACGTGGGCGCCCGCGGCATCACCGGCAAGGAATGCCAGATCGCGCTCGACGAGGCCGGCATCACCGTGAACAAGAACACGATTCCCTTTGAAACCCGGTCACCGTTCCAGGCCAGCGGCATTCGTCTGGGCACGCCCGCTGTCACCACCCGTGGCATGCAGGAACCGGAAATGGCCGCCATCGGGGACATGATCAGCGAAGTGCTGCTCGACCTCCAAAACAAGGAGGCGCTGGGCAAGGTCCGCGACCGCGTGCGCGAACTGACGGCCAAATTTCCGCTGCCTTATTGAGACGCGAACACGCTTTGAATCAGCGCGGGCCGGAGGAATGTTTCCTGCGGCCCGTTTTTTTGCCGTCTGGCTGCGCTGACGAGTGGGCTCAATCCGGTTGAACCCGCATTGAGCCTTGCCAGTGCGCCAGCAATTGCGATGCTGGAGCGGCATCGGGCATCCAACTTCGAAATGCAGTTTCTTTTCATGAGCAGCGCAGACCAACCCACGCCACCCGCTTCTTCGCCCGCGCCCATCCCGTCACCAACCGGCCCCGGATCCGGCCCGCCGCCGGAACCCCCGCCCGAGTTGACGCCGGAGGAACAGATGGCGCGGTTTGAGGAAGCACTGAAGGAAACCGATTGGGGGCATCAACCGTGCTAAATTGCCTTTGGCCACGCACTCCTTTGCCCGCGTTCACGCCGAAGCAGCGGGGGGCGGCGGGCGGCCCGATTTGTGGCATGCGTCATTCGTCGATTCAATTGAACGCCACACCCGCGGCGCCGGCCCGCTGCGGCGGGCCGGGTGAACCTTCAACGCCGCGACACTCATGAACCCGACGACCGGCAAACTTTTTGTCTGGGCGGGGGAACAGGCCGCCTGTGTGCGCATCAAGGGCCGGGCGAACTTCGCGATCGCGGTCGAGTTTCGCAGATTGCTCCAGCACCTTCGGGGTGCCGGTTACGAACGCATCGTGCTGGACCTTTCGGACTGCGACCTCATGGACAGCACGTTTCTCGGCTCGCTGGCGTTCGAGGCCCGGCGCGCTCCGGCGGCCGGCGCGGCCGCCCCACCATCGCCAATGGAATTGTGGAATCCCAAGCCCGGAGTGCGTGAATTGATCGAGGAACTCGGCGTCGCCCGGTTGTTTCAATTTGTGGAACGTAATCTTGCCACGGCCGATTTCACCGCAGCGCCCGCCACCGAACCTGCCACTCAGGAGGAGTTGCGGCGCAACTGCCTTGAGGCGCACGAACTGCTGATGGCCATGCACCCGGACAATGTGGCCAAGTTCAAAGACGTGGCCCGGTTTCTGGTCGATGACCTCAAGCGGCGGAGCGCGTCCAACGGCGGCCCGGCGTAGATTCCGGCCGCCTGCAATTGCGACTTTCCAGAATCCACCGCCGGGCTTAATTTCCTCCAGCAGCAGGGCAACCGCATCGCGGCCTATGACCCCAGACACGGACAATCCTCAGGCAGCCGGCGCTAAACGCGTGAAAATCCTCATTGCCGAAGATTCCCCCCTCAACCGGCAGGTGGCGCTCAAGCAGCTCGAAAAACTCGGCTACGAAGCGGACGGCGTGGCGGACGGCACCGAAGCCGTGGAAGCCCTCAAGCGCACCGATTACGACATCATTCTCATGGACTGCCAGATGCCGGAGATGAACGGTTATGAAGCCACCTGGCGCATCCGCGAGAACGAGAAGGAGCAACCCGCCGCCGAGGCAGGCGAACCGAAGCAAAAGCGCGTTTACATCATCGCCATGACCGCCAACACGGAGGCGGACAATCGGGAAAAATGCGAGCAGGCGGGCATGGACGATTACATCAACAAGCCTGTGGAACTGCCCGAGCTGGAGGCTGCGGTGCACCGGGGACTGGCCGATCGCGCCGCGCAACGAGCGCTGGATGAAGTCATCGATCCGGTCGTCATCGCCGGCCTGCGGCAGCTGCGGATGCCGGGCAGGCCCGACCCGCTGGTGGAACTTATCGACCTGTTCGCGCAGGAGGCCCCGGAACAAATCAAGGTGCTGGAACGGGCCGTGACCGAGAACGATTACACCTCCCTGTCCCGCACGCTGAGTGCGGCGGCCAGCCTCAAGGGCAGTGCAAGCAACCTGGGCGCACGCAAGCTGGCCGCCCTGTGTGATGAAATCGAGCAAACCGCCAAGAACTGGTCGCTGGCCGAAGTGTTGCCGCTGGTGGAACGCGCCCGGGGCGAACTCGCCCGCGTCCGTGGCGCCCTCGAAAAAATCAAAACAGGCTGAACTGAATTGCGCCGGTTCCGGCCGGTGCGGCTTCAGAAACTTCGCGTGGCGGCCGCGTCCGCTCCGCCGGCTTGTTTCCCGGAAAGACAGGCGCAAACTGATGGGTCCAACCGCGTCGTCATGCTTAACTCTTGTCCAAATGATTCGCCGACTTTTCTTCGGTCTGGCCGTTACGCTGCCCGGTCGGGCAGGCTTGGGCAACGCCGGCTCGCCGCGTGACTCGGGGAAGTGGACGCCCGAAGGCCCGGGCCGCGAGCCGCGCCCACCGGCCAAAACAGAGCGTCCGCATGAATTCCGTTGAATCCTCGCCCGGCGGCGTGACTTTTGCCGGACACGGCGGCATGCTCAATCGCTCAACCATGTCATCGCGCTTCTGATTTAAGCCCCATTCATGAAAGCACTACTCCCCACATTTCTGCTGACTTTGGCGGCGGGCGCGGTTGCCCATGCCGTTGAACCGCCCGCTCCCCTCGCACCGGTGCCCAGCGCCCGGCAACTCGCCTGGCATGAGCTGGAATTCTACGGCTTCGTGCATTTCACCATCAACACCTTCACCGGCAAGGAATGGGGCTACGGCGACGAATCGCCCGAGCTGTTCAACCCCACCGATTTCAGTGCGGAACAAATCGTCCGCGCAGCCAAAGCGGGTGGCATGAAGGGCCTCATCCTCACCGCCAAACACCACGACGGCTTCTGCCTCTGGCCCTCGCAATTCACCGAGCACTCGATCAAGCACAGTCCTTGGCAGCATGGGCAAGGTGACATGGTGAAGGCTTTTGCCGACGCGTGTCGTGCGAATGGCCTGAAGTTCGGCGTTTATCTTTCGCCGTGGGACCGCAACCGTTCGGACTACGGAACGCCTGCGTATATCACTTACTACCGGAATCAACTGCGCGAACTGATGTCCAACTACGGCCCGCTGTTCGAGGTGTGGTTCGATGGGGCGAACGGTGGTGATGGTTATTACGGCGGCGCCCGGGAAAAGCGAAACATTGACCGGCGCACCTACTATGACTGGCCAAACACCTGGCAAATCGTCCGCGACCTGCAACCCGGCGCCTGCCTGTTCAGCGACGGCGGCCCGGACATCCGCTGGGTCGGCAACGAGCGTGGCCAGGCCGGTGATCCCTGCTGGGCCACGTTGAATCGCGACGAATTTGCGCCGGGCCAGGCGGACAGCCAGCGGTTGAATCACGGTGACCGGCCTGGCACACACTGGGTTCCGGCCGAGTGCGATGTCTCCATCCGTCCGGGCTGGTTCTACCATGCCAGCGAGGACAACAAGGTCAAAACGCCTGCTCAATTGGTGGAACTCTACTTCACCTCGGTCGGCCGCGGCGCCTCGCTGCTACTGAACCTGCCCCCCGATCGACGCGGTCGCCTTGCCGATGTGGACGTGCGGTCGCTCACGGAGTTCCGCCATGAGTTGGATGCGATTTTCGCGCACGACCTGGCGCGCCCGGCGCAGGCGGCTTCGCCCACGGTGCGCGGAGGCGACAACCAGTTCGCCGCCCGCTGCGTGAATGATGACCGGCGCGACACGTATTGGACGACGGACGACGGTGTGACCAACGCGGCATTGACCCTGGACTTTGGCCGGCCCGTGGCGTTTGACGTGGTCCGGTTGCGCGAATACCTGCCGCTGGGACAGCGCGTGGACGCGTTTGCGCTTGATCAATGGCAGGACGGCAAATGGACCGAATTTGCCACCGGCAGCAGCATTGGCAATTGCCGCCTGTTGCGCGTGCCCGCGGTGACGACTGCAAAAGTTCGCCTGCGCATCACCAAAGCTGCGGCTTGCCCAGCGATTTCGGAACTGGGCATCTTTGCGCCGGCAAATTCTCGATAAGGAACCTCATGAAAAAAAGTTTGGCGGTTGGGCTGTTGGTATTGGCCGGGGTGATCCTGTTTCTCGTCACGCAGCAAAGGAAAACCTCGCCCCGCGCCGTCGCGAGCGCGGCGCCGGAGCAACCCGTAACGACAAACGCCAATCAAATCGCCGCGCCCAGCACGCCATCCGTCCCCGGCGCGGCTCCAGCCTCGCCGAGGCCTGCCGGCCAAGTCACCAGTCCCTTGCCGGCTTCGCGCCGTCCGTGGGATTACACGTTTTTCGCGGTGCATTCCAACGCGGTCGTGGGCACGGTGATTGAGTTTGCGCTGGCGGATGGCCAGCCCGCGCGCGGCCGGATCGAGCACGTGGAGCATGCGGATGGGGAATTGATCTGGGTTGCCGGCGAAGTCACCTCGCCGGAGCCGGGACGGTTTTCGTTCCGCAAACAAACGTTGCCCGGGAAGGCGGGCGATTATTCCGGCGAAGTGACTTTCCCGCGCAGCCAACGTGCGTTCCGGCTGGAGCCCGTGGGACCGAACGGCACGACCGAACTGGTCGCCCGCCGTTTGGACGAGGTGGTTTGTCTCCTGCCGCCACCGGATGACGCGACGCTGGCGCAGGATGCCGCGGAGATCCCGCCGCTGAATCCTTCAAGCGTTCCCGACTACGTGCCGCCTTACAACGGCGGCATCATCTCGCTGCAAAGTTTGCCCGGCGCCGTCGGCGTGATTTACCTCGACTATCGCGGCGGTTACACGCCGACCTGGGGCGGTATCACCTACGACAAGCCGAACGCAAGCAATGCGCAGATCAAAGACGTTTGGAAACGCGTGGCTGAGGATTACATGCCGTTCAACATCAATGTGACGACCGACATCCGCGTCTATGAAGCCGCCCCCGAAAACAGCCGCCAGCGTTGCGTGCTGACCCCCACGACGACGGCCGCGCCGGGCGCCGGCGGTGTGGCCTACATCGGGGATTGGAACAGCACCGGCGACCGTCCGTGCTGGGCGTTTTATTCGACGGGCAAAGCCGCGGCGGAAGTTGTTTCGCACGAGGTTGGCCACACGTTGGGCCTGAGCCACGACGGCCGCACCGCCCCCTACAACGAAGGTTACTTCGGCGGGCAGGGCAGTGGCGCAACGGGCTGGGCGCCGATCATGGGCGTCGGCTATTACCAGCCGGTCGTCCAATGGAGCAAAGGCGAATACGCCTACGCCAATCAAACCCAGGACGACTTGAACATCATTGCCAGCAACAACAACAACGTGGACTACCGCACCGACGACACCGGCCCGACGCTCGGCACGGCGCGTTATCTCGAAGTTTATTCCAATTTCACGGCATCCGCGGAAGGGGTGGTGGAAACGACCGACGACACCGATGCGTTTCGTTTCACCACCACGGGCGGCACGGTGACCTTGACGGCGAATCCCGTCGGGGACTGGGCGGACCTCGCCATCATGGCGACCCTGGCCGACGCGAGCGACACCGTCATTGCCAGCAACAACCCGCAAAACGTGCTGTCGGCCAGCATCAGCACGAACTTGTCGGCGGGCACCTACACCTTCCGTGTCACGGGTGCGGGTCGCAATGATCCACTGACGAACGGCTTTTCGAGCTACGCGAGCCTGGGCTACTACTCCATCACGGGCTCCGTGGCGGGCGCCGCGCTTGCCAGCCGCTTCAGCATTGCGGAGAATTCACCCAACGGCACCACCGTCGGCACCATCACCGCCACCAACCTCGGCGTCGATACGCTCACCTACACCATCGTGGCCGGCAACACCGCGGACACATTTGCACTCGACAACAACGGCGTATTGACGGTGGCCAATGCCGCCGCGCTGAACTACGAAGCGTTGGGCGCGCAAAGCAGCTTCCCGGTGCAGTTTGAACTGTTCGTGGACATCAACAACCTGACAAATCCGGGCCTGACAGAACTCAACCGTCGCGTGGTGGTGCGCGTGCTTGATGTCAACGAGGCACCGTCGTTGACGGGCTTCACCAATTCGCTCATCGCCCACACGCAACCGGGCACGCTCGTGGGCACGCTCGCGGCCAGCGATCCCGATGCCTACACCGTGCTCAGCTTCGCCATTCTCAGCGGCAACAACAACGGCGTCTTTGCCCTCAACAGTGTCACCGGCGATCTGACCGTGGCCGGTGATTTGGATCCCGCCGTGCAGGCCGTTTACAACCTGGCCGTGCGCGTGACGGACAACGGCTCGCCCGTCCTGAGCGCGACGAATTTCGTCCAGCTCGCCGTGGCCACGAACACCTCGCCGTTCCAGCCGGGCACCATCCGTTATGCGGTTTACGACGGCATTGGCAGCGGAAACCTCATCAGCGATCTGACCAACAACGCACGTTTCCCCCGCGACCCGGATTGGGAACAGCCGCGGGCGACGTTCGAAGGCGATACGGATCGCGGTGACGGCTACGGCTCGGCGATGCGCGGGTATTTGATTCCGCCGGCGACCGGGCTTTACACCTTCTGGATCGCTTCGGACGACAACGGGGAATTGTGGCTGGGGGGCAACACGAATCCCGCCAGCGCGGTGCGCATCGCCTATATCAGCGGTTCGAGCAGCTGGGCTGGGCCTCGGGAGTGGACGAAGTATGCCAGCCAAAAATCCGCCGCGCGCACGCTGATTGCGGGGCAGGCTTATTACATCGAGGCCCGCCAAAAGGAAGGCGGCGGAGGCGACAACCTGGCCGTGGGCTGGTCCGGCCCGGCCACTGCGGGGCAAACCAACGTCATCGCCGGACTCTACCTGGCGCCGTATTTCTTGAATTACGTGCCGCGCGCCACGGGCTTTGCGGCGAACGTGCGGCGGGATGCCTTTTTGAACGCGGCGGTCGGCCGGGTGACGGTGACGGACGTCAACACCAACGACGGCCACACGTTCACGCTGTTGAGCGGCAATGTCGGCGGCGTGTTTGCCGTGGACACCAGCGGATGGGTGCGCATTGCCAGTGAAACCGCCCTTCAAGCCAGCGTGACCACCAATTTTACGTTGAGCATCCGCGTCGCCGACAACGGCGCGCCGCCGCTCGCAACCACCACGTCGGTCAGCTTGACGTTGATCAGCCCGGACACCATCGCCGTCACCAATCTCCAGCGCGAGATGTTCTACAACCTCGGCACCAGCACGTCGCTGGCAAGCCTGACGAACAACGTCAAATATCCCGGCCGCCCGGATGGGTTGCTGGCGTTCGGCGACTTCAGCACCGACCAGAACGTGGCCGATGGTTACGGCTCGCGCGCCCGCGGCTACGTGGTGCCTTCCGTCAGTGGCGATTACCGGTTTTTCCTGTCGTCCGACGACGATGGGCAGCTCAGGTTCAGCCCGAATGAAAACCCGTCGAACGCGGTGCTCATCGCTTCGGTGACGGGTTGGTCCGATGTGACGCAATGGACCAAATTCCCTTCGCAGACCTCGCCGTTGCAGGTAGGCCTGGTGGCGGGCCAGCGTTATTACCTCGAAGTGTTGCAGAAGGATGGGAGCGGCGGGGACCATTTTGAAGTCGGCTGGCTCGTGTCCGGCAGCGGCGTAACCAACGTCATTCCCGCGGCAAACCTGCAGCCTGTGGACCTCAATTACGCGCCGCGCCTCATCAACAATCCGTCCGTGTTCATTTCCCCGAACGTGACCAATGGCCAGACCGTTGCCACGCTGGTCGCGCTGGACAGTCCGTTGGACACGCTGACCTACAAAATCGCGGGCGGCAATTCGAACAACACATTCGCGGTCAACGCGGCCAGCGGCGTGATTACGGTGGCGGACAACACGGCGATTGCGGACGGCTCGGTGACCGCGTTTCCGCTGACCGTGGCGGTGCAGGATTCCGGCTACGGCGGGCGCTATCCCTTGAAGACGGCGCAGACGAACCTGACGGTGAGCGTCGTGGGCGTCAGCATTGCCCCCGTCAAGTTCGCCGCGACCGTGGCGGGCAGCCAGTTGACGCTGGCGTGGCCGCCCAATCACACCGGCTGGACCTTGCAGGCGCAAACCAACGCGCTGGCCACCGGGCTGCGTGGTGATGCGTGGGTGGCGGTGCCCGGTTCGTCGGCCACAAACGCCATCACTGTCCCGATTGATCCAACGCAGCCGTCCGTCTTCTACCGCCTGACCTATCCGTAGGCGCCCGCGATTTCGTGCGGAACATTTGCGGCGGCGGGGATCGCCGGCGCACGGGTGCCGTTGCCTGTCACGTCAAAAGACAAGTTGAATTCTGTTCTCGCTCCGGCGGGCCGGACCTAGAGTCCGAACATGAGCCCGGTCATCCGTAGTGAGTGTCAGAAGCGCGCAGGGGCAGAACGTTGCCGCGGGGGCTTCACCTTGATCGAACTGCTGGTCGTCATTGCCATCATTGCCATCCTGGCCTCCATGCTGCTGCCCGCCTTGGGAAAGGCAAAAGCCCGCGCGCAGCAGACGTCCTGTCTGAACAACCTCAAGCAGGTGGGGCTCGCGGTGCACATGTATCTCGACGACAACCGCGACACGTTTCCTGCGAAGATTCAGGGCACCATGTATGGCTGGCTGGGGCGGGCCGGCAACAGCGGCGGCTACATTACGCTCGACGCCACCAAGCGGCCGTTGAACCAGTATCTCGGCCAGTTCCAGCCCAATGCCGAGGTGCCGCCGGCGTTGTGCCCCATGGATCGGCCCCTGCCGGGCAGCACGAACAACAGCTACCAAACCTACGGCTCCTCCTACAGCGCCAACACGCACGGCGGGGCGTCGCCGTCAGAAGCGCAATTCACCCTGACGGTCGCGGGCGATCCCAATTTGCGGAGCGTCAAATACACCGAAATCCGCGATCCGGTTCGCATGGTGGTGATGTCGGAGAACGGGGCGTTCTTCCCGGTGTGGAATGGCACGGACGCGCCGCAACTCGAATACCGCCACACGAAGTTCAGGGACAACCGGTGGAACACGGTCTTCGCCGATGGTCACGCCAGCTTCACCCGCTTCGTCGTCGGCGCCTGGGCCAGCCCGGACTACACCATGGACCGCCGCCAGTGACTGGGTGGCGCGCTTGTCAGGCAATTCATGCTTCGCTGATCAATCCAACCCAAACGAATCAAATCAACCCATGAAAATCAACCAGCCAAAACTGGCCTTGGCCCTTCTGGCCTCGCTGTGTCTGGCCGCGCCCGGAGTGCGGGGCGCGGACGTCGTCAAGACCAACAACCTGGACAATCTGAACCTCGGTTCGAGTTGGGTGGGCGGCACCGCACCCACCGCCACAGACACAGCCGTCTTTGACAGCACCTATGCGACCACCGGCACGTTGAATAGCGGCGCCCTGGTGCAGTGGACCGGGCTGCGCGTGACATCGCCGGGCGGCGCGGTGCTCATCAACAACAGCACCTCGCCCAACAACCTTGGCATTGGCGCCGGCGGCCTCGACCTGTCCAGCGCCACCACGAATCTGGTCATCCGCCGTTTCCAGATGGACGCCAGTCAGACATGGGACATCGCTGCCGGGCGCACCTTCCGGATCGGCTCCCCGAACGCGACGTTTGCCCCCGCCGCCAACGACTCGGCCAACAACCGTGTGGGTGTCTTTGTGAACAATTCCGCCGGGGCCACCCTCACCAAGAACGGTGCGGGCACCGTGTATCTGGACATGGGCAACGCCTCGCTGGGCAACGTGAACTGGCAGATCAACGGCGGCACGGTGGCGGCCATCTGGAACCGGTTGAATGCCCTCGGCTCCGGCACCATCACGCTGGCTGGAGGCGGGCTGGCGGACGGCACGCCCATCGCCGGTTCGCTGGGCAACTGGGTTTGGGACAATCCCATCGCGCTGCAGGCGGCGACCACTTCCTTCATCGACAACCAGAACACCGGCGGCAGCGGACGCTGGTTGAAACTGGAGAGCCCCATTTCGGGCGGCGGCAATCTTGAGTTCCGTGACACTGGCGTGGGTTTTGACAACCTTAACAACGGTTTCATCCTCACCGGCACCAACACCATGAGCGGCACGGTGACCATCACCGCAACCGCCGAAGTCCGGGTGGGCGGCACGGCGCCTGCACCGGGTTCGTCAGCCAACGCCAATGCCAACGCCGGCACGTATGGCACGCTCGGCACGGCCAGCATCGTCAACAACGGCTGGCTGACCTTCTCAAGGACGGATGCATACGATGTCACCAACGACATTTCCGGAACCGGTTCCGTGCGCATCGGCAGCGAATCGCTGGCGGGCACGGATGCGCAATACGTCACGGCCCACGGTGCCTGGACCTACTCGGGCAGCACCCTCATCAATCGCGGCACCCTGGCGCTTGCCCCCGGCAGTTCACTGCCCAACACGGCCGAGATTTATCTTAATGCTCCCAACGTCGAAGCGACCACCCTCGATGTCACGGCGCTGGGCTCCTACACGCTCGGCGGCGGACGCCGCCTCCTCGGCCGCGGCACCACGGGCGCGAACATCGTCAACGGCAACTTCGTCGCGGCCAGCGGGAGCGCGCTCGTGCCCGGCGGCAGCAATACCGTCAACACGCTGACGTTCAACAACGACCTCGCGCTGAATGGCGCCACGTTGTTGATGGACGTGACCAGTGCGAATTGGGATCACATTCAAGTGAATGGCAATTTCTTGGCGTCCGGCGTGACAACCATCCAGTGCGTTGCGGCTGGGGGCCTGACGACGGGCGAATATCCGCTGATTCAAATCGCCGGCACGCGCGGCGGCAGCACGGCCAACTTCAACCTGACCGGGCTGACTTCCTCCGGCACGCGGCAGTCCTTCTCCCTGGCCTATGGCACCGCCACCTATCCGAATGACATCGTGCTCGTGGTGAGCGGCAGCGCACCTGCCAGCCTCACCTGGAAGGGCGACGGCATCGCCAATGTTTGGGATGTGGACGGCGCCTTGAACTGGGACAACCTCGGCACGCCCGACAAGTTTTTTAACAACGACGCCGTCACCTTTGATGACACCGGCTCCACCACGCCCGCGGTCAACCTGGTCGGCACCTTGCTGCCCGGTTCGGTCACGGACTACTCCACGGTGGATCACACCTTCGGCGGCAGCGGCGTCATCGGGGGCGCGGCCACGCTGACGAAGAGCGGCTCCGGCACGTTGACTCTGGCCAACACCAACACCTACACCGGCGTGACCACGGTCAGTGGCGGCACGCTGGTCGTTGCCAGTGGTGCGGCGCTCGCCGACACCGGCAGTGTGTTGGTGGATACTGGCGGCGCAGCCTTTCAGGTGAATGCCAGCGAAACCATCGCCACCTTGAACAACGTTTCCGGCTCCGCCGTCAACGTGTCGGCGGGCACCCTGAGCTACACCAATGGCTCCCTCTTGGGCACGCTTAGCGGCACGGGCAGGCTGACCCGTTTGGGCACTGCCGACACGGCGCTGGGCCAGTTTACCGCCGCAGACGCGCTGGCGTTCAACGGCACCCTGATGCTGCGCGGCAGCACACCCAGCTTGAACCCGGGCAGCCTGCAAGGCGCCTCGGGCCGCTTCTGGCTGCATGACGTGAACGGCTCCCAGCTCGCGGGGACCAAGTTCAACCTCGACACCGGCGACAGCATCTCCAACGCGCAGGACGTCATCATCGGCGACTGGGACGCGAATTCCGGCAACCGCCTGTTGACGCTGGCCTCACTCACGGGCTACGGATCGCTGCGCAACGATGCAGGCGGCGATGGTCCCCGGCACATCATTGTGGACCAGGCCACGGACACCACCTTCAACGGCATGATTTTGGCCCATGCCAGCACGCACGCGACGCCTTTCCTGCGCGGCGTTTTCTTCGAGAAGCAAGGTCCGGGCACCTTGACCATGGCGAACGTCATGGGGCGGCAAACGGCTTCCGCGGCCAGTGCCACGAATGCCAGTTACACCGTCCTCGTGGGTGGTGGCAAATTGGTCATGCTGGCCACGAACACCATCGAGGGTTCCATCACCGTGACGGGCGGTGCCACTCTGGAAGTTGGCGGGGCCGGGTTGCTGGGCAACGGCACCTACGCCTACGCCATGACCAACGACGGCACGCTGACCTTGAACAGCGCGGCGAATCAAATACTGGCGGGCGGCATTGCGGGCGTCGGCATGCTGACCAAATCGGGCAGTGGCACGCTTTCGCTTGCGGGCACGAACACGTTCACCGGCGCCACGATGGTCGGCGGCGGCGCGCTCGTGGGCCTCACCGGCGGCTCGGTCGCCAGCGCCATCACGGTGGCGGATGGTGCGACCAACGGTGTCCGGGTAGTTGCTGCTGGCGGTCAGTGGACGTGCGGCGGCCTGACGTTCGACAGCGGCACCACCTTTGCCGACTTTGATTTCGGCGCCCAGCCGGCCAGCGCCAGCATTGCGCCCTTGTTGGTGAACGGGAATCTCAGCGTGAACGGCACGCTCAACGTCATCGTCCGCAACGGCGTCTTTGCGCCGGGCACGTATCCGCTCATCAAATACACCGGCACCTTGTCGGGCACGCCGCCCGCGGCGGTCTTCAGCCTGCCGGCGGGCATGAGCGCGACGCTCGTCAACAACCCGGGCAACCAGTCCATCGACCTCAATGTCAGCGTTGGCAACGTCCTCGTCTGGGGCGTGGGCGACGGCCTGTGGGACATCAACACCACGGCCAACTGGCTCAACAATGCCACGCCCGTCGTTTACAACGACGGCCAGGCGGTAACGTTGGATGATACTGCCAGTGGCGCTTCACCCATCACGGTGACGTTGAACACCAACGTGGCGCCGGCCGCGGTGGCGGTCAGCAATCCGACCCAGGATTACACGCTGACGGGCACCGGCGCGATTGCCGGCGGCACGGCGCTGACGAAGCAGGGCGCGGGTTCGCTCACGCTGGCCACAGCCAACACCTACACCGGCGGCACGGTCATCAACGCCGGTGCAATCAAGGTGCAGAACTCGGGGGCGCTCGCCACGGGCACGGTGCTGGTCAACGCCGGCGCAGCCCTTCAGGTGGAAGGCGGCATTACCCTCAGCAGCGGAGCGCTCACGCTCGCGAGCACGGGAGCCGGCAACACGGGCGGGCTTCGCAGTTTGGCCGGCACCAATGGCGCCACCAGCGCCGTTGCCCTCACGGCCGACGCCGTGGTGGGTGTGGCGGCGGATCAACTGACGCTCTCCGGCGTCATCTCGGGCACCAACGCGCTCACCAAGGTGGGCGCCGGAAAACTCGTGCTGGGCAACGCCAACAACAGCTTCACCGGTGACTTCACGCTGGCAGGCGGGTCATTGGACACCGGCACCACGCAGGGTGGTGGTGTGAACGGCTACCTCGGCGCCGTGAACGGTGCACGGACCATCACCGTGCAGAGCGGCGCGACGCTGAGTTTTCGCGCCAACAACCAGTTTGGGGGCGGCGGCAAAACGGTCTTCGACATTCCAGCCGTGGTTCTCAACGGCGGCACGTTGAACTCCACGCGCTTCAACATTCTGGGCAACGTCACCTTGAACAACGGCGGCACGCTCACCCAATCCACCACGGACTCGGGCAGTTACGAAGGTTACGAGTTTCTCGGCGGCACGGTCGCGGTGAGCGGCGCTGGCACAGCCACTATTTCGTCGGGCAACGGCCGGTTCAACCACCTGGCGGGCAATTCGCTTACCACGTTTGCTGTCAGCAACACCACCGCCGATGCCGCCGCCGATCTGGTGGTGACCAGCGGCCTGCGGGACGGTTCCGGAGACAATGTCGGTGCGGGCGGGCTGATCAAGACCGGCGCGGGCACGATGCTGCTGGCCGGCGCGGATTCCTACACGGGTGACACCCTGGTGAACGAAGGAACGCTCAGCATCACCACGGCGCGCACGGGAGCCGGCAGCTTCACGGTTGCCGACGGAGCCACGCTGGTGGTGAGCAACAACAACAATGCCGGCTCCGCACCAATGAGTTTCCTGAACTTGGGCACGAGCGGCACGGCTACCTTGGCCTTCGCGCACGTCGCCAGCACGACCGTTCCAGTTCTCAACGTCCCCGGCGGGCTGTATGTGAACGGCGCCAACACGATCAAAATTGCTGATGCCACGGGCCTGACCGCGCCCGGCATTTATCCGCTGGTGGCTTACGGCGCTTCGTTGTCGGGCAGCGTCCCGGCCCTTGCGCCGTTGCCGGCGGGCGTCACCGCCACGCTGACGAATGACACGGTGAACGGCTGGATTGCCCTCGCCGTGACCGCCGTTCCGGCGACGGTGGATCCGAATCCCACCAACGTGCTGGCGAGCATTTCGGGCAGCAACCTGGTCCTGAGCTGGCCGGCCAGTCATACGGGCTGGACGTTGCAGGCACAGACGAACTCCCTGGCAACCGGCCTCTCGAACGATACCAACGCGTGGTTCGACGTGCCGGGCTCTGCGTTGACCAATCAAGTGAGCCTCCCGGTGGATCAGGCCAATCCGGCGGTGTTCTACCGGTTGCGACTGGCGCAGTAAACGATTGCCGATTTGGGTTCCGTTCGGTTCGGGTTCAGTTGCACCCCGCAGCGGTGAGTCACGCTGCGGGGTGTTGCTTTGCCAATGCCGGGTTGGGCGGGTCAGATAAAGAAGCGGGCGGCTGGATTTGCTCCAGCCGCCCATCAAAAATCAATGAGACTTGAACCTCAGCGCGCCGCGCCCGCGAGGCTTGGCGTCAAAATGCCCAGCGTTTCGACCTGCCGAAACAGGCGGGCCTTTTGGTCCTCGCGCAGCTGACGCACGGGCGGACGCACCGGTCCGCAATCCACGCCCACCAGGCTCATGAGCGCCTTGCCGGCCGGCAGCACGCCGTAGGGCAGCAGCACCTGGACGAGCTTCACCGATTGCATTTGCAGCGCCTGCGCCGTGATGTTGTCGCCCGCCTGGTGGGCGGCGATCAGCTTCGTGTAAAGTGGGGCGGCATAATTGTAGGTGCTGCCCACGGCACCGTGCACGCCCAAGGCCAGCGCGCCGAGCAGCATTTCATCCGTGCCAAAAAGAATGTTGAACTGGCCGTCGTCCGCCTCGAGGCATTCCTGCAACGCCATGAGATTCGAACTGGTGAACTTGATGCCGGCCAGGTTGGGGATGCGTTGCTTGCCGGCGCGCAAAAATTCGCCCAGCGCCACGTTCACCCCGGTCAACGCGGGGATGTCGTAAAAATAAAAGGGCAGCTCGGGTGCGGCGGCGGCGACGGGCGCGAGAAAATCAATCAGATCCTCGGTGGCGGCGGGCTTGAAGTAGCAGGGCGCCATCGCCGAAATGGCATCCGCTCCAATTTCGCGGGCCTGGGCCGCCAGGGTGCGGGCGTCTTCCTGGCAGTTGTGGCCGACGTGCACGATCAATTTGAGCTTCGCGCGGTCCCGGACCTCCTGCCACCGCCGGGCCACGCTCATCCGTTCCGCCACCGTCAACGAGTGGGACTCGCCCGTGCTCCCGCAAATGAACGCGCCGGCGACCGGGCTGGCCGCAAGGTGCGCGGCCTGGCGTTCGATGGCCGCCAGGTTGATCCGGCCATCGGCGTGCATGGGCGTGTGCGTCGCCGCCACCAGACCCGTCAGGAACCGGGAATATCCGTTCATACCGGCCCCAGCCTCTGCAATTTCGCCGCCGTCGGCCATTGAAAACCACTTGTTCTTTCTGAAGACATCCGGGAACTTGCGGCATGGTTCCGCATTCGTCCGCCCGCGAAGATCTGATTCCCAAACGCTCGTCGCTCGTGGCCCAGACGGTGGCCATCCTGCGCAACCACCTGCGCTCCGGCGTCTGGAAGGAGTTTCTGCCCGGCGAGCACGATCTCTGCGAACGCCTCCAGATCAGCCGCGTCACCTTGCGCGCGGCCCTGGACCAGCTGCAACGCGAAAAGTGGATCAAGGCGGGGCAGGGGAAGCGCCGTCAAATCATCGCCCGCCACATTCCCCGGCCCGCGCGGTCGCACAGCAACGTGGTCGTTTTGTTGTCCCCCATGTCCATCCTCACGCTGCCCACGAGCGTGTTGTTCTGGGTGGACGCGTTGCGGGAACATCTTGCCGAGGCCGGCTACCGGCTGGAGTTTCACACCAGCCAGGCCTGTTACAGCGAGCATCCCGAACGCGCGATTGACGCGATGGCACAGCAGCTCAACGCCGCGGCGTGGGTGCTGTATCTTTCCACGGAGGCCATGCAACGCGTCTTCTCCGGCCGGGGACTGCCCGGCGTCATCGCCGGCTCGCCGCATCCGGGCGTCGAGCTGTCTTCGGTGGACATTGACTATGCGGCGACGTGCCGGCACGCGGCCGGCCTGCTCGCGGCGCGCGGCCGCAGGCGGATCGCGCTGCTGATGCCCCGCAGCGGCCAGGCCGGCAATCTGCAAAGTGAACGCGGCTTTCTGGAGGCGGGTGAAAGCCTGCGCGCCGCGGGCGTGGAAACACTGATCGTGCACCACGACGGAACACCTGAAGGCGTCTGCCGCCGGTTGGACGCCCTGTTGGAGGCGGGGAAACCTGTGGATGGCCTGCTCATCGCCAAACCGGCGCACGTGGTCACTGCAGTGTCGCATTTGCTGCGGCGCGGTGTGAAAATCCCGCAGCAGGTGGCGCTCGTCTCGCGCGACAACGACCCTTTCCTCGAAAGCCTGGTGCCCGCAGTGGCGCGTTACGAACGAAACCCGACGCTCTTCGCCCGCAAGGTGCTGCGGCTCGTGCTGGATCTGGTCCGGGAAGGTGTCCGGCCGCGCCACAACTATCGGCTCATGCCCACGTTGGTGTCCGGTGAAACGCTCGGCCCCAAGGCCGGTCCGGCGTAGCGCCAGCCCTGTCTCAGCAACAAACAAGTCATTTTCGCTAGAGGCGGAACTCGAAGACGCTACCTTGGCGAGCATGAAATTCATCGCGCCACGCGGCCTCGACGGCATTACAGCAGGCCTGGCTTTGGCGCTGGCGCTGGTCACGGCAGGCGCCGTTCCCGCGCTGCTTCCCGCGCCAGCCTCGGTGCAATGGCGGGATGAAAACTTCAACGCCGCCCGGTTCACCATCAGGGCTCCGGCGGAAGCGGGCTTTGCCGCCCGGGAACTGGAGCAGTTCCTCGCCCAACTCGGCGGCCAGCGGAACGAACACGGCGGGCGGATCGTTTTGCAACTGGGCGGCACCGGAAACGCATCGCCGGAAAGCTACTCGCTCACGGTGACCGCTCACGAGGTCACCGTGACGGCGCGCGCGGCGGCCGGGTTGCTATATGGCGTGCAGACGCTCCGGCAACTGGCCACGGCGCAAGATGGGCGGCCCGTCATCGCCGGCTGTCGCATCAGCGACGCACCGGCGTTCGCCTGGCGCGGTTTCATGCACGACGTGGGGCGGAACTTTCAGGACATCGCATTGCTCAAGCGTTTCGTGGACGTCATGGCGCGTTACAAAATGAACGTGTTTCACTTTCACCTCGCCGACAATCCGGCCTGGCGTGTCGAATGCCGCGTGCATCCCGAGTTGAATGACCCGAAGTTCACGCCCGTCACGCGCAACCCGGGAAAGTTCTACACCTACGTCGAACTGAACGACTTCATCGCCTACTGCCGCGAACGTGGCATCCGCGTCGTGCCCGAACTCGACATGCCCGGCCACAGCGAATACTTCAAACGCGCCTTTGGCGTGGACATGCAGGACGAGCGCGGCATGCAGATTCTCGCCGACTGCCTGAACGAGTTCATGGACCACGTGGACACGCCGGAACTGCACATCGGCTCCGATGAGGTAGCCATCCGGAACAAGGATTTCCTGCCGCGTATGACGGCACTCATCCGCCAACACGGCCGGCAAATCATCGTGTGGCGTCCGGGACACCTGCCCGACGGCAAGGTCATCACGCAGCTCTGGTCCGCCGGCGGGCGGCCCAACGGCCCGCTGCCCGGCGTTCCGGCGGTCGATTCGCGAAACGACTATGTGAATCACATGGACCCGTTCGATGGTCCGTGCCGCATCTTGAACCTTGCCACCTGCGACCAGGCGGCGGGTGATGCGTTTGCGCTGGGCGGCATCCTTTGCCACTGGCCGGATGTCGCGGCGGGTGAGCCGATGAACATTTACCGGCAAAGCCCGGTCATGCCCGCGCTGCTGGCGGCGGCGGAGCGTTACTGGTGCGGTCACACGCCGGAACAGCCGAAGTTCTGGGGGCGCCTGCCGGACTTTGGCACGGCGGAGTTCGCGCGCTATGCGGACTTCGAGGCGCGGATGATCGAGCAGCGCAACCGCTTCTTCGCCGGCTGGCCGTTTCCGTATGTGAAGCAAACCGACCTGGTGTGGAAACTCATCGGGCCGTTCGATCACCGGGGCGACGTGAATGCCGTTTTTCCCGTTGAGCAGGAATTACGTGACGAATACGTCGTGGATGGCCGGACCAATCGCTGGTTGGAAGCGCGGGGCGCGACGATTCACTTCCATCACTTTTGGTATGACGGCTGGCTGCCGAAGGCGAAGTCCGGCACCGCTTACGCGCTGACGTATGTGTGGTCGCCGCGCGCACAGACGGTTGGTTTCTGGATTGGCTTCAATGGTCCGTCGCGCTCCGACCGGCGCAACGGCGCGAATCCCACCCAGGGTGAGTGGAGCACGACCGGGTCACGGATCTGGATCAACGATGCTGAAATTCCCGCGCCGAAATGGAGGCAGCCCGGCGTCATCCAATCGCCCAACGAAACACCGTTTGTGGACGAGGATTATTTCTATCGCGAACCAACATCGGTGGCGCTGAAGCAGGGTTGGAACAAGCTTCTCGTCAAGGCGCCCCGCAGCGAGAAGACCTGGAAGTGGATGTTCACCTGCGTGCCGGTCGCAGTGAATGGCAACGCCGTGCGCGAAGTCGGAGGACTGCGCTTTGCCACCCAGCCGGAAAAGTTTTGAGCAAATCCGAACGAGCCATTATTCCGGTGAAATTGACCAAACACACATCCCGCTGGATTGAAGGCGAAACGGTCTGCTTTTGGGTCTGGCCCCAGAAGAACACAGCCAGCTGGGAACTCGAAAAATAATGAAAAGCATCATTATTGCCGCATTTTATTCTGTGGCGTTGATGGCCGTGGCTGAGACGCCGAAAACTCATACGCCGCCGCCTGAATTCAAGGAAACCGCCGCCGAGCACGACGCGCGAATGCAATGGTTTCGCGACGCGCATTTCGGGATGTTCATCCATTGGGGCTTGTATTCGCAACTCGCCGGCGAGTGGCAGGACAAAACCATCACCGGCGGCGCCGAGTGGATTCAGAATTACCTGAACATCCCCAGCTCGCAATACAGCACGCTGACCAACCAGTTCAATCCGGTGAAGTTCAACGCCGATTCCTGGGCCGGGCTCATGGAGCGCGCCGGCGTGAAATACATCGCCATTACCACCAAGCATCACGATGGATTTTGCATGTGGCCGACGAAGCAAAACCGCGACTGGAACATCAGCGTCACGCCGTTCCCGCGCGACCCGCTCAAGGAACTTTCAGAAGCCTGCAACCGCCACAACGTGCGTTTTGGCATCTATCATTCGGTGATGGACTGGCATCATCCCGACTGGCCGGGGAAGAGCTTCAACGACCAACGGCAAGGAACGCCCGACAAGGCACGGTTCAAGGCTTATCTTTACGCCGAGTTGAAGGAGCTTTTCACGGACTACGGGCCGATTGGCATTGTATGGTATGACGGGACCTGGGATCGCAAGGCTTGGACGTCGCAGGATGGCAAGGAACTCGAAGACTACACGCGCTCGCTCCAGCCGAGCGTCATCCTCGACAACCGCTCCGGCTGGGTGCCGCCGCAGCGCAAGCTCGGCTTTGCCGTCAAAAATGACTACGGCTACACCGCTGCCGGCGACTACATTTCACCCGAGGGCGAAGTGCCGCCGACGGGCATGCCGGGCATTGACTGGGAAACGTGCCAGACGATGCAGTTGCCGAACAACTGGGGCTACAACCGGCTCGTTGGCTTCCGCCCGTTCAAGGATTTGCTTCAGCAACTCGTGGACGTGACGAGCAAAGGTGGCAACATGCTGCTCAACATCGGACCGGACGCCGAAGGCGAAATCCTGCCGCAGGCGCGGCAGTGCTTGGAAAAATTCGGCGACTGGATGAAACTCAATGCCGAATCCATCCACGGCACGCGCGCCTCGCCGTTTGCGGAATTGCCATTTAACGGCCGATGCACGCAAAAGCCCGGCGTGCTTTACCTGCACGTTTTCGCCTGGCCGCAGAACAGGAAACTTGCCGTGCCGGCCCGGAACAAAGTCATCCGCGCTTATCTTCTGGCCGACGCCAGACGCGCGGCGTTGAAGACGACCCGCTCGCCCTACGGCATTGAAATCAACCTGCCCGAAGCCGCGCCCGACCCGATTGATGCTGTCCTGGCGGTGGAAATCGAAGGAGCGCCGCAAGTCATCCCGTCGCCGGAAAAATTGTCACTGGGCAAACCCGTGGAAGTCTCGAGCTTTTGGGCAGGCCGCGAAGAGGAGTTGAACAAGGATCACATTACCGACGGAAAGCTGCCAACGATTTGGGCGGCGGAAGAAAAAGCTCGTTCCGCCTCGGTGACTGTTGACCTGCAAAATGAATGTGAAGTCGGCGGGGCGATGTTGAGCGACGCACCGTATGGGCGAACGCAGGCGTTTGACGTGGAGGCGCAGGTGAACGGTGGGTGGAAGAAGGTCGCGTCCGGCACGACCATCGGCAGCGAACTGCGACTAAACTTTGCCCCGGTGAAGGCACGTTATTTCCGGCTCAACATCCGGCAGGCCAGTGATACGCCAGTGGTGGCGGAGTTTCAATTGTTCGCCTATTAACTTCCAAGTGAATCGATATGAACCCCCTTCGCTTTATCCAAAGAAATCTCGGCGGCATCATTTGTTTGCTGCTCGTCTCTGGCTGTTTCGCGAACGAACCTCAGCTCTCCGACGTTTTTATCGCTGGCACGGACCAGTTCAAATCCATTCGCATTCCCTCTGTGGTCGTGACCAGGCTGGGCACCGTGCTGGCCATCGCCGAGGGCCGGGCGCAGCACGCCGACCAGGCGAACAACAAGCTCATCCTCAAGCGCAGCACGGATGGCGGCAAAACCTGGGGCGCGCAACAGGTCATCGCCGACGACGGCGCGAACTGCCTCAATAATCCCTGCTCCGTCGTGGACCGGAACACCGGCCGCGTCATCGTGATGTATCAATCCTATCCGGCCAACCACAGCGAGCGGGATGGTTCGATCAAGCCCGGTTTGGCCGGGCCGGACATCGTGCGCAATTACGTCGTGACCTCCGCCGATGACGGCGTGACATGGTCGCCGCCGCTCGATGTAACGCGCACGACGAAGACGCCCGAGCGCGTCACGATTCTCGCGAGCGGGCCGGGCATTGGCATTCAATTGACGCGTGGCCCGCATCCGGGACGCATCCTCATCCCGTTCAATGAAGGGCCGTTTAACCAATGGATTGTGCTGGCCGTTTACAGCGATGACGGCGGGAAGAACTGGAAACGAGGTGAGCCCGCCCCCGGCTGCCGGGTGCCGAACGGCAAGGGCGGGGAAATCAGCCTCGTGAACGAAGTCCAGATGGTCGAACTCGTCGATGGCTCCGTGATGCTCAACAGCCGCAAGTGGGGCGGCAAGGCGCTCCGCAAAACCGCCACGAGCCATGATGGCGGTGTAACGTGGTCGAAGATCGAGGAGGATCCTGCGTTGCGCGACCCCGGCTGCATGGGGTCCATCTTCCGCTACACCTTTCCTGGGAACGGCAATAAGAGCCGCATCCTTTACTCCGGTCCGGATAGTTCGAAGCGCGAGAATGGCACCGTTTACTTGAGTTATGACGAAGGCAAAACCTGGCCGGTGAAGAAGGTGCTGTTCCCCGGAAGTTTTGCTTACAGCGTTTTGACCGCGCTGCCGGACGGCACGCTTGGCTGCCTCTTCGAGACGGACGGCGCCAACCGCATCGTTTTCGCGCGCTTCACCCTGGACTGGTTGACGGACGGGAAAGACTCGCCGCCCGCCGCCAAACAGTGAATCGCTCTTGACCGTGTGAACGCCGACATCCAAGCCGCCGCGCAAATTGTCTGGGATTATCACCGGCTCGGCCACGTGCTGGAGCCGGCGGATCTCCTCTTCGTGCTCGGCAGCCACGACCTGCGCGTGGCCGAACATGCGGCGGATTTGTTCCACCGCGGACTCGCACCGCTGGTGGTGCTGTCCGGCGGGTTCGGCGTGCGTCTGGTCAGTCCGTGGACGAAGTCCGAGGCGGAAATGTTTGCGGAGGTGATGCAGCACCGCGGGGTGCCGGCGACGGCGTTGCTGCTGGAACCGCGTTCGACGAACACGGGTGAGAATGTCCGGTTCACGCGCGAACTGCTGGCCGCCCGGGGCCTCGCGGTTCAGTCGGTCATTGCGGTGCAAAAGCCCTACATGGAGCGGCGGACGTTCGCCACGATTCGTCAACAGTGGTCGGAGGTCGCGCTGCGCGTCTCCTCACCACCGCTCGATTTCGAGGCCTACTGCGATTCCAACATTCCCATCCGCGACATCATTGAATTCATGGTCGGCGATCTGCAACGCATCATGGAATACCCGCAACTCGGCTTCATGATTCCGCAGGAAGTGCCGGAGCGCGTCGTGGCGGCTTACGAAACGCTCGTCATCGCCGGGTTCACCCGCCATTTGATTCCGCGCTCAAAATGAAACGAATCATTTCGGTTGTATTCGCATTGGTCTGGAGTGCTTTCAGCGCACCCGGGGTGGGCCTCAGTCTCGCTCCGTGGTTTACGGACAACCTGGTGTTGCAGCGCGACATACCGGTGCCGGTGTGGGGAACAGCCAGCCCGGGCGAACGCATCATCGTTACCTTCGCCGGCCAGCGGAAAACGACTCTGGCGGATCCTTCGGGGTGCTGGCAGGTGGTGCTTGACCCGTTGCCGGCGAGTTTTGCGGCGCGCACGTTGACCGCCGAAGCGACAGACACACTGCGTTTGACGAACATTTTGGTGGGCGAAGTCTGGCTGGCCGCGGGCCAGTCGAACATGGAGTTTCCGTTGTCCCGCGAGGCACACGCCAGCGCTGAACTGCCCGTGGCCGCGAATGCCAGCTTGCGCCTGCTTAATCTTTCTTTTGCCGGGCAGTATTTATACGCGAAGCCGTTTGGTGCGAATGAGCTTTCGCGCATGACACCGGAGCAATTCTACTCCGGCACTTGGTGCGAGTGCTCGCCCGCTTCGGCAAAGGATTTCTCCGCCATTGCCTACTTTTTCGGCCATGAATTGCAGCCGGAACTCCACGTGCCGCTCGGCATCATTCATCTGGCCGTGGGTGGCAGTCCGACCGAAGCGTGGATTCGCCGCGCGGCGCTCGCGGCCGATCCGGAACTCGGCGTGATGACCCGCGGCAACTGGCTCACCAATGCCACACTGGATGACTGGTGCCGCGAGCGCGGTCACCAGAATTTCGATGCGCCGCTCCAGTCGGGTCTCGCGGTTCCCGGCGATGATCTGGGGCCGAATCATCCCTTCAAACCGGGCTTCCTTTGGGAGGCCGGACCAGCGCGGCTGCGGCCGTTCGCGATTCGCGGCGTGCTTTGGTATCAGGGCGAGAGCAATTCGCTCGAACCGCGGCGCGTGGCCCAGCATGAGAAACTCTTTCCGCTGCTCGTCCGCGACTGGCGTGCGCAATGGGGGCAGTTGCGACTGCCGTTCCTTTACTGCCAGCTTTCCAGCATCGGCACCAACGGCGGCTACAAAGCGTCGTGCTGGCCTGATTTCCGTGACCAGCAGCGGCGGTTCCTGGGAGCCATCCCTGACACGGCGATGGCCGTGACTAGCGACCTCGGCCATCCCACCGATGTGCATCCGCGCAACAAGCGCGACGTCGGACATCGCCTCGCGTTGGCGGCGCTGGCGCTGGTTTACGGACGCGAAGTTGAATTCAGCGGCCCGTTGATCCAGAGCGTCGAGCGCCGCGGCGACCAGGTGCTGGTCCGCTTTCAACATGCGAACGGACTGAAAACCACCGACGGAGAGCCGCCAAATGACTTCGAGGTCGCCGGTGAGGACGGGCAGTTCTTCCCCGCGGTCGCCGCCATCCAGGGCGGCGTGGTGGTGCTGACGTGTCCACGAGTTTCACGCGCGGTTGAAGCCCGTTATGCGTGGCAACCGTTTCCCACGCCGGTGCAAAACCTCGTCAATGCCGCTGGTCTTCCCGCCTCCACCTTTCGCGAAGCAGTGAGCCGCTGACCGCTCTTGTTTTGGCACCAGACAGGTGCCCGCCGCTTGTCAGGGGAGCGGGCTGCTCCTAGCGTTGCTCACGAATGAGCATGCCCGGCCGGCAGAAAATTATCGCAATGCAACCTCGCTTCCTGATGATCCTCGGCGCGCTCAGCTTGGGATGGGGTGCACCGGCATTGGGTGGACAGACGCTGCGACTGTTCGTGCTCACGGGCCAGTCAAACAGCCTTGGCACACCGGCCACCACCGTCACCAACATGGTTTTGGCGCGCCCGTCGAATCATCCCGTGGATTCGCGGGTGCCGTTTTTCTGGGACAACACGGCGGATGGCACGGCCGCCGGTGACGCGGCGCTGGGGGCATCCGCAGGCTGGACGAACATCAGCCCGCAGACCGGCGGCTACTACCCGGGCAGTGCGGAGCATTGGGGCCCGGAGGCCGGCTTTGCCCGGATGCTTTGGGACGCGGGCTATCACGACTTCGGCATCGTGAAGGCCAGCCGCGGCGGCGGCGGGAATTCCTACTGGGACAAGACCAACGCCGATCATCACATGTATGACAAGGTGGTGAACACCGTCAGCAACGCCGTGCTCGTCCTGCCGCCGGGCTACACGAATTTCCAGGTGGTCGGACTGTTGTATGTGCAAGGCGAGAGCAACGATGCCACGGAAGCCGACCAGGCCGACACCCGTTTTGCCGCGTTGCTGGAAAACCTGCGCGCCGACCTGCCGCACGCCGCCGGCATGAACGCGGTGTTCGGCGAGATTGGCAGCGACGCCACGGGCAACCGCCTGCTCACCACGCAGCGCCAGATGAATCTCGCCGCTGCGCGGGCTGACATTGGGTTCGCCCGTTCGACAGGATTGCCGATTCAAAACGTGGACGGGCTGAACGTGCATTACGCCGCCGATTCGCTGATTGTGTTGGGCGAACGCATGGCCGCGGAAGCCATGCGCATGGGTGTCCTGCCGGAACAGCCGCTGCCGGAGCTCGATTCACTCCACGCCTGGTATCAGGGCGATCACGGGGTGGTGCCGACGACGAACGCCACGGTGGCCCGTTGGAGCGATCTCGCCAGCGGAACCACGGCGCGCGATCTGACCCAGATTGTCGGCACGCCGGCGCTGGTTGCGGGCCGGTTCCTCGCCGCGCCAAAGCAGAACTTTATTCGCTTCAATGGCACGAATCAGGCCGCCTGGGCCACGTTCGCAAGCTTCGGTTCGCTGAACGGTCCCCGCACCCTGGCGTTCGCCCTGCGCGTGAACGATGCGAACGACGGTTTTCTCTTCGACGGCTCAACCGGCAGCGGCATGACCCGCGCCCAGGTGCGTTCCAACTTCTGGCAGGCCGGCGTGCAGATTGGTCCCGCGGCCACGGGGGCCAACCCGGACACGCCCACAGCACCACGGGTAACAGGCAAATGGCAGTTTCACGAGTTCAGTTACGTTCCGACCAACGGCGCCACGCGCGTGCAGCACTGGATCAACGGCACGAACGTGGCCGACTTTCTGGACCCCGAAACCAACGGCCTCGGCGGACTCATCCTTGGCGCCAACGTGCAGGCGCAACGCTTCCTCTCCGTGGACCTCGGCGAAGTGCTGGTTTATCAGACCGAACTCTCGCCGGCCGAACGCGCCCTTTTGCTCACACATCTGCAGGCGCGCTGGAATTCCCCTGCGGAGGCGCCCGCCGCCGCGGGTGTATATGCGTGGTATGCCGGCGATGACGGGCTGGCCACGCTGGCGGACAACTACACCATCAACACCTGGGCCAACCTGGGCACTGCCGCAACCAACACGACGTTCACGGCGGCCAGGCGCAACCTGAGTCATGTCACCAGCGCGCCGCAAAAAGTCTGGCTCCGCTTTACCGACGGCACGCCCGCGGCCGCGGTGGCGTTTGACGGCAACGACGCCTTGTGGGCGGCGCAATCGGATTTCGGAACGCTGAATGGCGACCGCACATTGATGGCGATGGTGCGCGTCGTCAATGCGGTGCCGCAGGGGTTCCTCTTCGACAGCAGTTCCTACACGGTCGGCTTGACCCGCGCGCAGGTGCATGATGGCAACTGGCAGGTGAGCGCTTATGGCGCGGGAGCCAGTGGCGCGGCCGGAGCGGCGGGGCGGGTGACGGCGTCCGCCACGACCAACGTCTGGCAGGTGCACGCGTTTGTGGTGACGACGAACGATCTGCGCTTCCGGCATTTTATCGACGGCGTGGAAGGCGCCGCCGTGACCAATGCCGTGCCGGGCGCGCTGGGCGGTTTGATTGTTGGCGCGAATGCGTCGGCGGGGCTCGGCATCCGTGCCGAGGTGGCGGAACTGATGGTTTTCAATGCGGCCCTGGACGACGGCACGCGCACCAATCTGGAGAGTTACCTGGCGGCCAAGTGGGCGGGCGTGACGGCTGATCCCGACGCGCCCACGCCACCACCGCAGCCCAATTTCGTCCGCGTCTTCACCGGCGGCGGCGACGGTTACACGTGCTTTCGCATTCCCGTGCTGGTCACGACGGCAAAGGGCACGGTGATCGCCATGTCCGACGGGCGCATTGGCAGTTGCGGTGACATCCCGACGCCGCTGGATCTGGTCTTCAAACGCAGCTTTGACAACGGCGCCACGTGGGGACCTTTGCAAGTCGTGGCGGACTACGGCAGCAACCCCAACGACGTGGACACTTATCCGGCCTACGGCATGACGAACATTGCGCGGGTTTCGGCGGGCGATGCGGCATTGCTGCTCGACCGCAGCAACGGCCGGGTCTGGGCCTTGTATGACAACGGCGGCGTGACCAACGGTGCGCGAAAAATCAAACTTGAACAGCGTTACAGCGACGACGACGGCGCAACGTGGTCGGCGGTGGTGGATCTCGAAGCCGCGAATCCAGGCCTCCGGCCGGCCGGGGGCGAGTTTCTCACCGGGCCGGGCAATGGCATCCAAATGACCGAAGGTCCGCATGCCGGACGATTGATCTTCCCGGTGTATCACTATGCCAGCCCCTCGGCGTCCGGCGTCATCTACAGCGACGATCACGGCGCGACCTGGCAGCGCGGCGCGCTCGTCACCGGCGGCGGTGAGATTCAGGTCTGCGAAACGGCGGGCGGGGGACTGCTGGCCTCGATGCGGGACAACAATTTTGCGTGGAACGGCGTGCGGACATTCGCGCGCAGCACCGATGGCGGGGCGACGTGGAGCGCACCCTACACCAACACCGTGGTGCCGCCCACGATGCCCGACCCGGCGTGTCAGGGGAATGTTTACCGGCTGACCACCACCAACAACAGCAACGCCAGCCGGCTCGTGCACGTCAATGCCGCCAGTTCGTCCAGCCGCATGAACCTGACCTTGCGCATCAGTTACGACGAAGGCCAGTCGTGGCCCGTCAGCAACCAGATTTATGCCGCGGGCGCGGCGTATTCGTCCGTTACAAAGCTCGCCACGGGTGACATCGGCGTGTTGTTCGAGAAGGACCCCTACGGCAATCTGGATTACGCCCGCCGGTCCATCGCCGAGGTGACGGCCGGCGCGGACGCATTGCCGGCGTATGACGTGTGGGCAGGAGAGCACTTCACGCCGGCGCAATTGTCGGATCCCGCGGTGTCCGGCCCGGAAGCCGATCCCGACGGTGACGGGCGCAACAACTTTGAAGAATTCGTTGCCGGCACGGATCCGCTTTCGGCGGCGAGTTTTCTCCAATTGAAGGTCTCACCCACAGGAACGGGCGCCGAACTTGGCTTCGCGGGCGTGTCCAACAAGAGTTACACGATTCAATACCGGGACGCATTGGCAGGTGATGCGTGGCAGCGGCTGGCCAATGTAAACACCCTGGCCAGCAACAGCACGATCACGCTGTCCGTCGGGGTGACGAACGACAAACGGTTCTTTCGTCTCGCCACGCCACAGTTACCTTGAACGCATGGCCCCCGAGCGCCTCAACGAACTCGCCCGTTTCTACTGCACCGCGCTGATCGAAGATTGCGCGAAGTTCTGGTTCCCGCGGAGTCTTGATCGCAAGCACGGCGGCTATCTCCATTGCCTCGACCGCGACGGCTCGGTGCTCGACACCGACAAATCGGTCTGGGCGCAGGGCCGCATGGCGTGGATGCTCGCGACGCTTTACAACACCGTTGAACGGCGCGCGGAGTGGCTGGAATGGTCCAGGCTCGGCCTGGACTTCCTCGATCATCACTGTTTCGACACCGATGGCCGGATGTTTTTCCACGTCACCCGCGAGGGAAAGCCCATCCGCAAACGGCGCTATGCCTTCAGCGAATCCTTTGCCGCCATCGCCCACGCGGCTTACACCAAGGCGACGGGCAATGCGCACTCCGCGCAACGGGCGCACGAGTTGTTCGACCGGTTCGTGGACTGGAATTTCACGCCGGGCAAAATGCCGCCCAAGTTCACCGAAGTGCGTCCGCTCATCGGCATGGGCCCGCGCATGATTACGATTGTCACCGCGCAGGAACTCCGCGCCAATCTCGGTGACGATCCGAAACTGACCCGATGGATTGACCGTTGCATCGGGGAAATTGAGCGCTGGTTCGTGAAGCCGGACATTCAATGCGTCATGGAAGCCGTCGCGCCGGATGGCTCGATTGTCGATCACTTCGACGGGCGCACGCTGAATCCCGGCCACGCCATCGAAGGCGCGTGGTTCATTCTGCACGAGGGCCGGCATCGGCAGGATTCCCGCCTCATCAAACTCGGTTGCCAGATGCTCGACTGGATGTGGGCGCGCGGCTGGGACCGCGAGTTCGGCGGCATTTTCTACTTCCGCGATGTCTTCGACAAACCGGTGCAGGAATACTGGCACGATATGAAGTTCTGGTGGCCGCACGACGAGGCGATCATCGCCACGCTGCTGGCGTATCAGCTCACGCGCGATCCCAAATACGCTGAGTGGCACCGGCTCGTGCATGACTGGAGCTTTGAACACTTCGGCGATCCGCAGCACGGCGAGTGGTTTGGCTACCTGCACCGCGACGGTCGAGTTTCGGTTCCGTTGAAGGGCAATCTGTGGAAGAGCTTTTTCCATCATCCGCGTGCGCTGTGGTATTGCGCGCGGTTGTGCGAAGAGATGAACGAACCAACATGAACGACCACAGAGCCCGCGCTTGCAGATGCGTTGCCGCCTTGCCGCCGCAGCGACGGGCACCGGCGCACGTCGGCCGCGGCTGGCTCTGGGCCGCCCTGATTTTTATGACCGCGAAACTTCTCGCTGCGGATGTCGCACTTGACTGGCAACAACTTCCCGTGCTGCCCGATCCGCTCGGCGTGGCCGGGGCGTTTGCGGGTGTCAGCGACGGCGCTCTTATCGTCGCCGGTGGCGCCAACTTTCCGGACAAACTGCCGTGGAACGGTGGTCGCAAAGTCTGGCACGACGCGGTTTATGTTTTGGAACGGCCGCAGGGCGTGTGGCGCAGCGGCTTCAAACTCCCCAAGCCGCTCGGCTATGGCGTTTCGCTCACCACGCCCGACGGCGTGCTGTGCATTGGTGGCAGCGATGCCACGCAACACGTGCGCGATGTCTTTCTGCTGCAGTGGCACCATGACGAACTCAAGCATGAAGCCCTGGCGCCACTGCCCGCGCCACTGGCAAACGCGTGCGGGGCGCTGGTCGGGCACACCGTTTATGTCGCGGGGGGCACCGCTTCGCCGGACGCCACAAACGCGTTGAACGTTTTCTGGTCGCTCGATCTTAAGGCGCGCGGCGCCTCGTGGGAGGAATTGCCAGCGTGGCCGGGCCCGGCGCGGATGTTGTCGGTGGCGGCGGCGCTCGGGGATTCGTTCTACGTGGTTGGCGGCACTGATCTGGCGCCGGATGCCGCGGGCAATCCCATGCGCACCTATCTGAAGGATGCCTACCGTTTCACGCCGGGCCAGGGCTGGCGGCGCATCGCGGATTTGCCGAATCCGGTCGTTGCGGCGCCGACGCCCGCGCCGGTGAGTTCGGGCACCCAGTTCCTCGTGATTGGCGGCGACGATGGCAGCCTGGTTAACTTCACGCCGCGCTCCGAACATCCCGGTTTCCCAAAGCGCGTGCTGGCCTACGATGCTGCCCATGACACATGGTCGGTCGTGGGGGAAACACCCGCTTCGCGCGCCACCCTGCCCACGGCGCCGTGGCGGGGCGGCTTCGTGCTGCCGAGCGGCGAAGCGAAGCCCGGCGTGCGTTCGCCGCAAGTGTGGGTTGTCCGCCCACGGGGGATTTGATTAACCTGCGCCGCGTGAATCCCGATTCCCGTCCCGGACGTAGTGCATGGGTGGCAGTGGCACTGCTTTTTCCCGTCGCCATGCTGAACTATTTGGACCGTCAGATTTTTTCGACCATGAAAAAATCCATGATGGCCGACATGCACAGCATCGCCACAGACGAACAGTTCGGCGCGTTGATGGGCATCTTCCTGATTGTCTATGGCTGCTTCAGTCCGATTGGCGGCTACCTGGCCGACCGCTTCAACCGGCGCTGGACCGTCATCGTCTCGCTGGGGGTGTGGTCATTGGTGACGTGGTTGACCGGGCACACCCACAACTACGACCAGATGTGGTGGGCGCGCGCGGCCATGGGCATCAGCGAGGCGTGTTACATCCCCGCCGCGCTCGCCTTGATCGCAGATTTTCACACCGGCCCGACGCGTTCCCGCGCGGTGGGCATTCATCAGGCGGGCATTTACACCGGCATTGCACTGGGCGGCTTGGGCGGCTTCATTGCCGATTCGGCCTACGGCTGGCGGGCTGCGTTCAACTGGTTCGGGCTGGCGGGCGTGCTGTATGCCTTCGTGCTCGTGGCCTTCCTGCGCAATCCGGACAAACCGAAGGTGAATGTTGCACTGGGCGAAAAATCCCTGAGTCCGTGGGCGGCCGTGAAGTCCCTCCTTGGCCTCGGCTCCTTCATTCTGCTCGTGCTGTATTTCACGTTGCCCGCCTTGCCCGGCTGGCTGATGAAGAACTGGCTGCCCGCGATTTTGGCGGATACGTTCAAGCTGGGGCAGGGGACGGCTGGCCTCAACGCCACCTTGTGGATCACTTTTGCATCGCTGGTCGGCGTGCTGGCGGGCGGAGCGATTGCCGACCGCTGGATGCGCGTCACGCCGCGCGGACGGATTTACACCAGCGCCTTGGGAATGGTGCTGATGATTCCGGCGCTGTTCGGCGTCGGCTACGCGCCGTCGCTGGCAGTGGCGATTGTCTTTCTGGTCATCTTCGGGCTCGGGTGGGGTTTTTTCGACTGCAACAACATGCCGATCCTCTGCCAGATCGCGCGGCCGGAATTGCGCGCCACGGGCTATGGCCTGATGAATCTGGTCAGCATCACGGCCGGCGGCTGGTTCACCCAGAAAATCGGCGCCCTGCGCGATGCCGGGGTGGCGCCCGCGCTCATCTTTGTGTTCTGCGCGCTGGCGGCCGCAGTGTCCGTGGCACTGGTCCTGTTCATCCGGCCGCGAACCATCGCGGAAGCGCAGTCCGGCGGCCGGTGACAGCCGCCGTTCGTCCGACCTCAACTCCGCGCTTGCTGCGGTGCGCAACCGACGGTCAACTGGTCGCATGACAGACGAACGCTCGTTTCGGATTGGCGTGCTGGGCTCGGGCAAAGGCTCCAACTTTGTGGCCATTGCGGAAGCCATTCGCGCCGGCGCCGTGCCGGCCGAGGTTGCCCTCGTGTTGAGTGACGTGGAGAATGCCGGCATCCTGGAACGCGCCCGCGAACGCGGCCGGCCGGCGCGATACGTCGCGCCCGGGAAATTCCGCACCAAGCTCGACGACGAAGCCGAGGCGAACTTTGTGACGGCGCTGCGGGAGGCAAAGGTGGATTTGGTCGTGCTTGCCGGTTTCATGCGCATCCTCAAGAGCGGGTTGATGAACGCCTTTCTCAACCGCATCATCAACATCCACCCGTCGCTGCTGCCGTCGTTTCCGGGGCTGGAGGCGTGGAAGCAGGCGTTGGATCATGGCGTGAAGGTGACGGGCTGCACCGTGCATTTCGTGGATGCCGGAGTGGACAGCGGTCCCATCATCGGCCAGCAAACCGTGCCCGTGCTCGACGACGACACGCCGGAGTCGCTGCATCAACGCATTCACGCGGCGGAACATGAACTGTATCCGAAGTGCGTCGCGGCCCTGGCCCGGGGGGAAATTGAAGTGCGCGGGCGGCGGGTCGTTCACCGGCGCCCGTAATGGCCGGCGCCGGCTTCCCAACGCCGGCAGCGGAATGAAAAAAGGTTCGCCTCAGCCGGTCAAAATCGGTTAAACCATCCGGCCCGGCGGTCAACCCACGCCGGGATAAATTCACGACATGAGCAAGCAAGTGCTTCGATTCGGCCTGCCCAAGGGCAGTTTGCAGGAGTCCGCGCTCCAGAAGATGGCCAAAGCGGGCTGGAACGTTTCCGTTTCCAGCCGCTCCTATGTGCCTTATGTGGACGACGAGGAGCTGGAAATCCGTCTGATTCGCGCCCAGGAAATCAGCCGCTACGTCGAGAATGGTGTGCTCGATGCCGGCATCACCGGTCATGACTGGATCATTGAGAACGATTCCAAAGTCCACGAAGTCGGCGAATTTGTCTTCAGCAAGGTCAGCCGGCAGCCGACGCGCTGGGTGCTCGCGGTGCCGGAGCAATCGCCCATCAAGTCCGTGAAGGATTTGGAAGGCAAACGCATCGCGACCGAGGTGGTGAATCTGACCAAGCGCTGGCTCAAGAAAAATGGCGTGAAGGCCGAGGTGGAATTCTCCTGGGGCGCCACGGAAGTGAAGGCGCACGAAATGGTGGATGCCATCATCGAAGTCACCGAGACGGGCTCCTCGCTGCGCGCCAACAAGCTGCGCATCGTGGAAACCCTGCTGACATCATCGCCCCGGCTGATCGTCAATCACGACGCGTGGAAGGACAAGTTCAAGCGCCAGAAGGTGGAGACGCTCGCCCTCCTGCTGCGCGGCGCGCTGGAGGCGGAATCGAAGGTCGGCCTCAAGATGAACATCGCCGAGAAGAATTTGCAGACGCTGCTCGCAACACTGCCGGCGCTGCGCAACCCGACCATTTCCCAGCTCAGCCAGGCCGGCTGGGTGGCGGTGGAGACGATCATCGACGAAACCGTCGTGCGCCACCTGATCCCGCAGCTCAAGGCGCACGGCGCCGAAGGCATCATTGAATATCCGCTCAACAAGGTGGTGTATTGAGCGAGTAAAGTTTGACAATTCGACGCCACTTTTCTACTCAATCCGACACAAATTATGGGTTCACTCAAGAAACGCCGTAAGGCCAAAATCAACAAACACAAGCGGCGCAAGAAACTGCGTTTGAATCGCCACAAGAAGCGCACCTGGCAGAAGTAACCCTGCCTGAAGCGTCATTCCGCTTTCCCACACGGCGGCGCCCATTTCACTGGGTTGCCGCCTAGTGTATTATGAGCCGATGACATCCCGGCTGACCTTCCTCGTAACGGGCCTGTTCGCCTGCGTTGCCTTGGTGGCGTGTCGTTCGGTGTCCCGCACCGCCGACGCGCGGGCCACGGTCCAATCGGAACGCGCGATGGAGCGACAGGCGGAGGCGCATGCGCACTACGCGCAGGGCGCCCTTTACGAGTTGCAGGGGGAACCCGCGCCGGCACTGGACGAATTCGACCGCGCCGCCCGGCTTGATCCCGGCAACGAGCAGCTCGTTGTCGAGATTGCCCGCCGCTGGCTCCTGCAAAAGAAGCCGGACCGGGCGCTGGACCTGCTCAAGCTGGGCGCGTCCCAGCCCGGGGCCTCCGCCATGCTGGACGTGCTGCTGGGGACCGCCTATGCGCAGGTGGGCGAAACCAACCTGGCCGTCACTGCCAACCAGCGCGCGATCAAAAAGTCGCCCCAACTGCTGGCCGGTTACCAGAACCTCTACGTCGGACACGTGCAGGCCGGCCGGCCGTTGGAAGCCTTGAACGTGCTCGACGCCGCCGCGAAGCAGAAGGATGTCAACGCGGAGTTCCTGGTGGGGCTCGCCGAGTTGTATTTGAATTTGGAAACCGCCGCACCGTCCACCCGGACGAATGTGCAGGCGCGCCTGCGGCCGTTGCTGCAACGGGCAAAGGCAACAGCGACGGAAAACCTGCACACCCGCCTGCGGCTGGCGGATGCGTTCAACGCCGCCGGGGAGGCTGATGAGGCGGCCACGCTGTATCAGGCACTCCTCGCCGAGGTGCCGCAGGCGCCCATGCTCCAGGAAAACTTGCGGGCCAAATTGACGGACATCTATCTACGCGGCAAGGATCGGGGCAAGGCCATCGAACAGTTGCGGGCGATGGTGGCCAGCGACCCGCTCAACATGCAGGCGCACTATTACCTTGCGCTCCTGTATGCCGAAGCGGGCGACTCGGAACACGCGGAGGAGATGTATCGCAAAACCATCGTGCTCAACCCCAAGTTCGAACAGGCTTACTACGATCTGGCCGCGTCCCAGTTGGGCAGCAGCGAGACCAATGCCGTCTTCCGGACGCTGGAACAGGCGCAGAAGAAATTTGGTGAAAACTTTGTTTCGGAGTTCCTGCTCGGCGTGGCCAATGCCCGCATCGGCAAATATGCGGAGGCGGTCAAGCGTTACACTTCGGCCGAGGTGATGGCGCGGGCCACGGACCCGAAGCGCCTGACGCCCTTGTTCTATTTCCAAATGGGCTCGGCACTGGAACGGAAGGGTGACTATTCGGAAGCGGTGAAATACCTCGAGAAAGCGCTCGCGCTCAAACCGGAGTTTCCAGAGGCCGCCAACTACCTGGGCTTCATGTGGGCGGAACGCGGCGAAAACCTGGAGCGCGCCCGGGCGTTGATCGACCAGGCCGTCAAGGCGGAGCCCGACAACAGCGCGTATCTTGACAGTCTGGCCTGGGTGCTGTTCAAGCAGGGCCGCGCGCAGGAAGCCCTGCCCGTGATGCTCCACGCCATCGCCCAGGCGCAGGAGGACCATGAAATGGATGCCACCCTTTACGACCACCTCGGCGACATCTACGCGGCGCAAGGCGACGCGACCAAAGCACGCGACGCCTGGACCAAGGCGCTGAACTTGGGGCCCGATGACACCATCCGGAAGAAGTTGGACGCGCTGCCGGCGGCGCACTAAGGCTGTTCGGGCAAATGGGACACCAATTCACCAAGCATTACACCCGCGAGGAAGCGCGCACCCTGCTGCCGCAAATTCGCGAATGGCTCGGGCAACTCGCCGTGCTGCGCGCCAGCCTGCGCAAGCATGATCAACGCGTCGAAACCCTGCTTGATGCCGGCACCGACCGTGGCGGCCAGACCGTGAACGACTGGGTGCGGACCATGGCCGATATCCAGCATGTGATCATGGAATTTCAAAGTCGTGAGATCTTCATCAAGGACGCCGATCGCGGCTTGATTGATTTTCCCGCGCTCATCGGCGGCCGGGAAGTGTTTCTCTGCTGGGAAAACGGAGAGGCCGACATTGAATATTGGCACGATCTGGAATCGGGCTACGGCGGCCGCGAAAAGCTCTGAAGCGCCGGCCCAGATGCCGGCGGTGGGGGGCAGATTGGGCGCGGCCAGGTCGCCATTGGCTGGGGCGCAAATTTTTTTGAACGCATCTATAGCAGGGCAATCTAAACGTCACACGGGCAGGGGCGCGGCTGGCTTCGTGCGCGGGCGCACGGGCGCGGGCACTCTTCCGGAGATTTTTTGAAAGCACGACCATGATCAAAGTTGAAAAATTGACGAAAGTCTTTGGCACCAAGCGGGCCGTGGACGACGTGAGCTTCTCCGTCGAGCGCGGCGAGGTGCTGGGCTTTCTCGGACCAAACGGTGCGGGAAAATCCACCACCATGCGCATGATTACTGGCTTTATTCCGCCCAGTGCGGGGCGGGTGACCGTTGGCGGACACGACATGCTGGCCCGCCCGATTCCGGCCAAACGATTGATCGGGTATCTGCCCGAGAGCGCGCCGGCCTACACGGACATGACGGTGCATGGCTTTCTAAATTTCACCGCGGAGATTCGCGGTCTGACCGGCGCCGCGCGCAAGCAGGCGGTGCACCGCGTCGTTGAAATGTGCTTTCTCGAAGCTGTGTTGCACCAGAGCGTGGAAACGTTGTCCAAAGGCTACCGCCATCGCACCTGCTTCGCCCAGTCCATCATCCACGATCCCGACGTGCTCGTCCTGGACGAGCCGACCGACGGCCTCGATCCGAATCAAAAGCACGAGGTGCGCAATTTGATCCGGCGCATGGGCGAGAAAAAGGCGATCATCTTCTCCACCCACATTCTCGAGGAGGTGGATGCCGTCTGCTCGCGGGCGATCATCATCGACCGGGGCCGCGTGGTGGCCAACGGCACTCCGGCCGAACTGCGCCGGAAGTCCGATCTGGCCGGCGCGGTGACCGTCCGCGTGGCGGGCGTGGCCGCCAGCGCAATCTCACAAAAACTTCAGGCGGTAGCCGGCGTCAAACGCTGCATTGTGGTCAGCGAAAACGGCAAGTCAGCCACCGTGCGCGCCTTCCCAAAAGCGCCGCCGGTGAACGGCGAATTTGCCCGCGCCATTGGCGAGGCTTTGAACGGTGTGAAAATTGAAGAACTGCACACGGAAGAAGGGCGGCTCGACGAGGTGTTCCGCAGCATCACCATGCCGGACACGGCCAAGGAGGTGGCCCGATGAGCGCCGTTGCCAACATCAAGACCATTGCGAAGCGCGAATTGAGCGCCTACTTCACCTCGCCGCTCGCGTATGTGTTCATTGTGATTTTTCTCATCCTGTGCGGTTTCTTCACGTTCTCGTCGTCGCTGGGCGCGTTCTTTGAACGCGGTCAGGCGTCGCTGGTGCAGCCGTTCTTCAACTGGCATCCGTGGTTTTACCTCTTCCTCGTGCCGGCGGTGGGCATGCGGTTGTGGGCGGAGGAGCGCCGCGTGGGCACCATCGAGCTGCTGCTGACCATGCCCATCACGGCCTGGCAGGCGATCGCGGGAAAATTCCTCGCCAGCTGGTTGTTCCTGGGCGTCGCGCTGATTCTGACCTTCCCGGTGGTCATCACGGTGAACTATCTGGGGCATCCCGACAACGGCGTCATCTTCGCGGCCTACGTTGGAAGCTGGCTGATGGGCGGGGCGTATCTTGCCATCAGTTGCCTGACGTCCGCCATGACCCGCACGCAGGTCGTCAGCTTCATCATCTCGGTGATGGCCTGCCTGTTCCTGATTCTGTGCGGCTTCGGCCCGGTGATCGGCTTGTTGGAAAACATCGCGAGCCCCAAGTTGGTGGACTTTGTGGCTTCGTTCAGTTTCATCACCCACTTCGAGGGCTTTCAGAAGGGCATCCTGGATTCGCGTGACGTGATTTTCTTCCTGTCCGTGATCGGGTTTTCGCTGTTCAGCACAAGCGTCATTTTGCGCGGTCACCGCGCGGGCTAAGAGAGAAGGAAGCATGAAGAACAAAGGTCTCCAGACAATTCTCTATTCGACCGTTGGCATCCTGGCGATGGCGGTCATTCTGATCGGTTTCAACGTCATCACCGGGGCGTTCAAGAAGCGCGTCGATCTTACCGAGGAAAAGGCCTACACGCTGTCCGCGGGCACAAAGGCCATTCTGGCAAAGCTCGATACACCGGTGAAAATCCGGTTCTACTGCACGCAAAGCGAACAATCCACGCCCGAGACGGTGTTTCTCAAGAGCTACGCCCGCCGCGTCGAGGACTTGCTGGAGGAATTCCGCCAGGCCGGACACGGAAAAGTCATCATTGAGAAGTTCAATCCGTTGCCGGATTCGGATGCGGAGGACAAGGCGCGCTTTGACGGCATCGAGCCGGAACAGCTGGGCACCGGCGAACCGTTCTATCTGGGGCTGGCGGTGAGCCAGTTGGATGAAAAACAGGCCGTGCCGCTGCCGCCCAATCGCGAGCGCCTGCTTGAATACGACGTCGCCCGCGCCATTTCCCGGGTTGAAAATCCGGCCAAGCCGGTCATCGGCGTCATGAGCAGCCTGCCCATTTGGGGCCAGCCCGCCAACCCGATGATGATGCAAATGGGCCAGCGCGGCAGCGAGCCGTGGATTCTCATCAACGAATTGAAACAGGACTTCGACGTGAAGCGCGTCGAAATGACGGCCGACAAGATTGACGACGGCATCAAGGTGCTGCTGGTCATCCATCCCAAGGAGATCTCGGACAAGGCCCAGTTCGCCATTGACCAGTTCGTGATGCGCGGGGGCAAGCTGATTGCGTTCCTCGATCCTTACTCGGTCGTGGACAGCCGCGGTCAGAACCCGATGATGGGCGGGATGAGCGCGGGCAGCAGTTCGAATCTGGAGAAGCTGCTCAAGGCGTGGGGGCTTTCCTTTTCCACCAAGGTCGTGGCCGACGTGAATCTTCTGATGGAACTGGGCGGCCGCACCGGCGAACCCATGCGCCAACCCACGTGGTTGTCCGTGACCAAGAAGGAAATGAACAACAACGACATCACGACCAGCGAGATTGACAACATCTGGCTGCCCATGGCGGGCGCATTCACCGGCACGCCGGCGGCCGGCCTCAAGGAAACCGTGCTCTTTCACAGCACCAAGGATTCGGAGCTGGTGGACGGCATGATGGCGAGCTTCGGCGGCGACCAGATCCTCAAGGACTTCAAGTCGGCCGACCAGGAGCAGACGCTGACCGTGCGCCTCACCGGCAAGTTCAAGACGGCTTTTCCGGAGGGTGAACCCGGCGACGGTTCGACCAATGCCACCAGCACCACGACCAACACGTTGAAGGAATGCAAGGATGAGAACGCCGTGATTCTGGTGGGCGACTCCGACCTGCTTTACGACAACTTTGCCGTGCAGACCATGAACACGCCTTTTGGCCGGCTGGCCCAGGCGTTGAATGCGAATCTGACCTTCGCGCAGAACTGCGTGGAGCAGATGGCTGGCGACAAGAATTTGATCCAGGTGCGCAGCCGGGCCGTGTTGAACCGGCCGTTTGAAGTCGTCAAGCAAAAGGAGGCGGAGGCCAACGCGCGTTACCAGGCGGAAATCGCCAAGCTGGAACAAAGCCTGACGGACACCCAGCAGCGGCTGAACGAGCTTCAGGCGCAGAAGAGCGACAAGAGCCAGCGGTTCATCCTGTCGCCCGAGCAGGAGCAGGAATTGCAAAAATTTCAGGACCAGGAAGCCAGCGTGCGCAAGCAGTTGAAGGAGGTCCGCAAGAAGCTGAACCAGGACATTGTTTCGATGGAGAACAACATCAAGTGGACGAACATTCTCGCGATGCCGGTGCTGGTCAGCCTGTTTGGCATCGTGCTCGCCGTGGTCAAGAGCAAGAAGCAAGGAGCGAAATGAACAAGAATCAGCTTACGATTTTGATCGTTTTGGTGGCGGCCGTCGGGCTGGGCGGCTGGATGCTCTACAAAAAGCAGGAAGCCTCCTGGGCGGGCGGCACGTCATCCAAGGCCAGCCTGCTCAGCGACCTGCCCGTCGGCGAATCGCTGGCCCAGGTGGTCATTCGGCAGGGGACCAACGAGGTGAATCTCGTCAAACAATCCGAAACCTGGCGGGTGAAGGAACGCGGGAATTATCCGGCCAATTACGCACAGCTTAGCAGCGCCATTCTGAAGCTGCGCGACCTCAAGCCCGTTCAGACCGAGCCAATCGGCGCTTCGCAACGGGCGCGCCTGGAATTGCTGCCGCCCGGTGGCGCCGGCACCAACGGCACCGGAACCGCCGTCGAATTCCGCGACGCAAAGGGCAAGCTGCTGAACTCGTTGCTGCTCGGGAAATCACAGATGCGCCAGTCGGGCGAGGAAGACCAGTTTGGCGCGGCCGGCGGCATTCCGATTGGCCGCTGGCTGATGGTCGGTGATGCGAAGGACATCGCCGTGCTGGTTTCGGATCCGCTCTCCAATTTGACGCCCGCGCCGGCATCCTGGCTCGACAAGGATTTCCTGAAGGTTGAAAAAATCAAAGCCATCTCGGTCACCCATACGGTGGCGACGAATTCGTGGAGCGTGTCGCGCACGAACGAAACCGGCACCGACTGGGTGCTGGCGGACGCCAAGCCCGAGGAAAAGCTCGATTCCAGCAAAACCAGCGGCTTCAGTTGGGCGCTGTCCTCGCCCACGTTCAACGATGTTCTGGTGGCACCCAAACCCGAAGCCGTGGGCCTGGATCACCCCACGACCATTCAGCTTGAGACGTTTGATGGCTTCCACTACACGCTGAAGGTGGGCAATAAAACCAACGACGATGAGGTGTTGACCGTGGGCGTCGAAGGCACCTTCCCGCGCACCCGCACGCCGGGCAAGGACGAGAAGGCCGAGGACAAGACCAAGCTCGACAAGGAATTCGCGGACAACTTGAAAAAGCTGGATGACAAACTGGGCAAGGAAAAGGCGTTTGAAGGGTGGACGTATTTGGTGCCCAGCTACACGCTCGATTCGCTCATCAAGAACCGCAGCGAGCTGCTGGTGGAGAAAAAGGACGAAAAGGGCGCGACCAACGAAGTGAGCACCGCGACCGCCGAATCGTCCGCCGACGGCAAATAGGGCGGGTGGCTCTTTCGGTAGTGCGGAATTTGCGCCCGGCGGCCTTCCCGCCGGGCGTTTCTGCCAATTAAATCAAGCCCGCCCTTCACTTTTGGTCGAAGCTCGCGTATTGTCGCCCGCCTCGCAGGTTGCACAGAACTGACGAGCGACGACCATGGAAAATGTCATCATCATCGGCACCGGCTGCGCCGGTTTGACCGCGGCCATCTACACGGCGCGCGCCAACCTCAATCCGTTGGTCCTGACCGGCACCATGCCCGGCGGACTGCTGACCACCACGAGCATCGTGGAAAATTTCCCCGGCTTTCCCGAGGGCGTGGATGGCTATGAACTGATGACCCGCCTGCAAAAACAGGCCGAGCGTTTCGGCGCCCGCGTCAAATTTGCCACGGTTGAAAAGGTGGATTTGAGCGGCGCGCCGTTCACCCTGGTGGTGGATGGAGAAAACGTGCAGACAAAGTCGCTCATCATTGCCACGGGCGCCGGACATCGCCACCTCGGACTCGACAGTGAACATTTGCTCGACAAGAAGGGCGTGACGTATTGCGCGACGTGCGACGGTGCCCTGCCGATGTTCCGCAACCAGCCGTTGGTCGTCGTAGGCGGCGGCGATTCCGCGTGCGAGGAGGCGATGTATCTCACACGCTTTGCCTCGACGGTTTACCTGATTCACCGGCGCGACCAGTTGCGCGCCTCTAAAATCATGGCCGAGCGCACGCTGGCGAATCCCAAGATCAAGCCCGTGTGGGATACGGTGGTGACCGAGGTCTTGGACGTGAAGCAGGACAAAGTGACGGGCGTGCGTTTGAGGAATCTGAAAACCAACGCCGAATCCACGCTGGACTGCGCGGGGGTGTTTGTGGCGATTGGCCACGTGCCCAACACGCAACTGTTTCAGGGCGTGCTCGACATGGACGAAGCCGGTTACCTGAAGACCAGGGCCGGTTCGGCAACGAATGTGCCGGGCGTATTTGTGGCCGGCGACTGCTCGGACCGGGTTTATCGCCAGGCCATCACCGCCGCCGGCATGGGCTGTGCCGCGGCAATTGACTGTGAACGCTACCTCGGCACGCTGGAGAAGTGAGGCCATCATGGCAGGCGCCAAAATAACCTTCCGGACCGGGCAGGGCGGACTGCCCCTGTTGCGCGTGGAAACGGCCGGTGCGCTGGCGGACATCTACCTGCACGGCGCGCACGTGACCCATTATCAACGCCACGGCGAGCAACCCGTCTTGTTTCTGAGCCGGCAGGCAGAGTTCGCCCGCGGCAAGGCGATTCGTGGCGGTGTCCCGGTCATTTTGCCGTGGTTCGGCAGCCGCGCTGGCCAGGCTTCGCACGGCTTCGCCCGAACTGCGGAGTGGGAATTGCTGGAAGTCGGATTCTCCGGCGAGGATTTTGCCCGGCTGCGTTTCCGGCTGCCCGAAGTGTCTGAGGCCGCCGACTGGCCGAAGTTCGTGGCCGAATACGAGGTGCTGGTTGGCGACATGCTGGAGCTGGAATTGAAGCTCACGAACGTCGATGCCCAACGAGCATTGTCCGCCGAAGCCTGCTTGCATTCCTATTTTGCCGTCAGCGACATCGCGAAAACGGAAGTTGTGGGACTGCAGGGCGCGCATTATCTGGATGCCACGGACGCCTTTCAATCGAAGGAAGAGCTGCCGCCGGCAATCCGGTTCAAGGGCGAGGTGGACCGCATTTACGTCAACGCGCCCCAGACGGTCAGCATTGTGGACCACGGCCTGGGCCGGGTCATTGAAGTGGCCAAGCAAAATTCCCTTTCGACCGTGGTCTGGAATCCCTGGGTGGAGAAAGCCCGCCAGCTGAAGGATCTGGCCGACGACGAATTTCAGCGGATGGTGTGCGTCGAGTCGGGCAACGTGAAACAAAACCAGTCGCTGTTGCAGCCCGGCGAGTCAGCCGTGTTCAACGTGGCGATTGACTGCCGTCCCTTTTAGTGCGCCGGCAGCAGGGGGACTTCCGCGGCGGCTTCCTTCAACCGGGCAAAGTTGCCCTGTTCACAACACGCCACAAACGTCTCCGTCACCGACTTCAACTCCTCCCAACGGGCCCGAATATGCTTCGCTTCGGTCGGGCTGATGTGGTTGTCCGCCGCCGCCGTGGCGATGACCGCGAGCAAATCGGCGAACTCCTGCACGATTTCGTTCGTTGCTGGAATCAGAAAATCAGGATGCGCGAGGGCCGTCTTGGGATTGCGAATGAAAAAGCCGCCGGCACGCTGGCAGATCCAATGCACAAGGCGCAGGTCATTGGTGCTTTTGATCAGGGCCTCGAGGCGGTCGAGCGGATTGACGGCGCCGCTGCCCGAGCCGTCGTCGGACTCCGCCCATTTGTAAATCATCGACAGCGACAGGCCGAGATCGGCGGCTACCTGTTTGGCGCTCGACGTTTTGAGGACCTCCCGGAGAATCTCGTGCGATTGCATGGGCGGGAGGGTTGACGAAGGCGGCCGGGTAATTCAAGGCGGAAGACTACAGAGACGCCGAAGCATTGTAACTGCGGTCTGAAGGCCAAAGGGGGTAAAAATGGCGCTGGAGTGTGGTGAAGTGATGACCGCGAAACGAGCGGGACTTGGACTGACTAATTCAAATTTAAGGGAAGCTGCTGAAAATGGGTTCTGGCTTGCTTGAGGCGCTGCCCGGGCATTAACTCGGGCAGATCAGCGAGGGACTATGTTTATCTATGCAATCTGCCTAGTTGTTGGGCTGCTGTTCACCTTGGTCAGCGCTATCGCAGGCCACTTCTTTGGAGGTCACGACGGTGGTGATGTTGGGACAGGGGGGCACGCTGAGGCAGGGTTCGACGATAGCGGAATACCCGGGATTTCGTTCTTCAGCCCTTTGGTGCTGGCAAGTTTTCTAACTGCTTTCGGCGGGTTTGGAATTATTTTCAGCGATATTAAAGCGACACAGAGCGTCTGGATTAGCGCCCCGCTCTCCATCGCATGCGCTGTCTGTTTTGCCTTCGCGGTTGTGTGGGTTTTTAATGTGGTTTTTACGCGTGCCCAAAGTTCAAGTGAATCTCGCGTGGCAACACTGGTTGGTCAGACGGCTTCTGTCATCAGCCCAATACCCGAACAGGGCGTTGGTGAAATCGCCTACGTTCAGGGCGGAACGCGTTACACAGCGCCAGCTCGGACGGAGACGGGCCAACCCATCACGGGAGGGCGCCCGGTCAAAATTACGCGCATAGTCGGAACCCAGTTTTATGTGGAACCGTTGAACTAAAACTCAAATCGAAGAACAGAGACTCGTTATGGAACTGATTCCCATGTTTGCTGACATCCCATGGATGCGTGCGATTGCCATCGGCAGCGTCGTCGTTGTCATATTGTTCATCATCGGCGGCATTTTTGCCAGCCGCTACACCAAGGTTGGTCCCAATCAGGTGCTCGTCATTTCAGGGCGTAAACGCAAGATAATTGATCCCGACGGAACCATGCGACACGTCGGTTTCCGAATTGTTAAGGGCGGCGGCGTTCTTGTTTGGCCAGTCCTTGAAAAGGTGGACATCCTCTCGCTCGAACTGCTCACCATTGATGTGCAGACGCCGGAAGTTTACACCAGCAAGGGTGTGCCCGTGAAGGTGGACGGCGTGGCCCAGATCAAGGTCAAGGGCGACGACATCTCAATTGCCACGGCTTCTGAACAGTTCCTTGGCAAGACCCAGGACGAGATTCGCAACATTGCCACGCAAACGCTCGAAGGCCATTTGCGCGCCATTCTCGGCACGATGACCGTCGAGGAAATTTACCAGAACCGCGACGCGTTTGCCTCCAAGGTGCAGGAAGTGGCTGCCGGCGACATGGCCAACATGGGGCTCGGCATCGTCAGCTTCACGATTCGCGACATCCGGGACAGCCAGGGCTACCTCGACGCGCTCGGCAAGCCGCGCATCGCGCAGGTGAAACGCGACGCGCAGATCGCGCAGGCCGAAGCGGACCGTGACGCAACCATCAAGTCAGCCCAGGCCACGCAGGCCGGGCAGGAGGCCAAATTTGCCGCCGATTCCAAGATTGCCGAGGCGCAACGAGATTATCAGAGCAATGTTGCAGGCTACCAGGCCACGGTGAATCAGAAAAAGGCCGAGGCCGACCTCGCCTATGATTTGCAGAAATACAAGACCGGCCAGCTCGTAAAAGCCGAGGAAGTGCAGGTCACCATCATCGAGAAGCAGAAGCAGATCGAGCTGCAGGAACAGGAAATCAAGCGCAAGCAGCGCGAACTCGAGGCCACCGTTCAAAGACCGGCTGATGCCGAACGCTACAAGGTGGAGACCCTGGCAAACGCCAAGAAATTCCAGTTGGAAACCGAAGCCGCCGGTGCGGCGGCGGCCGCCAAGGCGCAAGGTTTTGCCAACGCGGATGTGAACAAGGCAACAGGTCTGGCGGAGGCCGAGGCGAACAAGGCCAAGGGTCTTGCCGAGGCCGCCATCATTGAAGCGCAAGGCCGGGCGCAGGCGGAAGCCACACGGCTCAAGGCGGAAGCCTTCCAGAAATTCAACGAAGCGGCCGTCATTGAAATGCTGGTCAAAGTGCTCCCGGAAATCGCGGGCAAGATCAGCGAACCGCTGGCCAAGACCGACAAGATCACCATCATCAACAGCGGCAACGGCGGGGGGGGCGCCAGCAAGCTCACCGGCGACGTGACGCAAATCATCGCGCAATTGCCGCCCGTGCTGGAAAGCCTGACTGGCGTGAAGTTTGAAAAACTGCTGGAGCAGGTGCCCGCGCTGAAAAATGCGATGGCGAAGGATGTTGCCGTGGAGAAGTGACCGACATGAGTTTCTTCACGTCAGAGCCGGTTTGTGTGAACGTGGAAGGGCGCGAGTTGAAATGCCTGGTGTGCGGGTTCGACAGCTTCTGGAAACGCGAGGCACAATTGAACACGGCGGCCGCGTCTTTTTTTAATTTTGACTGGGCGAATTCCTCAGGCATTAGCTACGTGTGCGCCAAGTGCGGCTACATTCACTGGTTCCTTCCCAAACGATAGATGCGCCTCCTCGAAGCCATCGTCACCGCCAATGAGCGCGCTGTGTCCGGCGGCGGCCGGCCCGAGCCGCTCGCGGCCGAGCTTGCCGACGCGCTGCCGCTTGTGGCGCTGACCTGCATCGACGCCCGGCTGAACAAACTCATCCCCGAAATGCTCGGCGTGCCAGAAGAGAAATTCATCTGGCTGCGCAACGCGGGGAACATCATCACCGGACCGCTCAGCAGCACGATGCGTTCGCTGGCGCTGGCGTGCGCCGTGAAGGGCGGCCGGGAAGTGGCTGTCATCGGCCATTCGGATTGTCAGGTGGCCAAAAGCAGCACCCTGCAGTTGCTGGACAGCTTCGCCAAGCTGGGCGTGGACCGCGCCAAGCTCCCGGAAAATCTCAACGAGTTTTTCGGCGTGTTTGCCAGCGAACGGCAGAATGTCATCAAAGGCTGTGACATCGTGCGCCGAAGCCCGTTGTTGGGACCGAAAGTTCCCGTGCACGGCCTGTTGATGGACGTGTCGAGCGGCAGGCTGGAATGGATCGTCAACGGCTATGAAACGTTGAGCGCCCCGCAGATCGCTCCCGCGTCGGATTTCACCCAGTCCTTGAAGGTTGGTCTGGACCAGGCGGAAACGGTCGTCGGCAATTTGAAGGAATTCACGCTGGGCGAAATGAAGTTTCCGGAGACCAAAATTGGCGAAATCGCCAGCAAAGCGGAGCAGATCATTCAGCAGGTCGAAAAAATCGCCGCCGCCCATCCGCAGGCGGAGACGCCGAAGGAACTGGTCGTGGAGGCGGCCAAGGATTTTGCACGGCACATCATCCGGACCGGGCTCTACAAGGTCGTGGGCGATGACAAAAAGGTTTACGGCCCGATTCGCGGGGAAAAGCTTTTGCAATGGCTGGCGGAAGACCGTATTGATGGCAAGACTCTGGTGCAAACCGAGGGATCATCCGAGTGGGCCCCGCTGGAGAAACTGGGGGAACTGCTCAAACGGGCGCCCGTTCCGCTGCCGCCGCCGCTGCAGCCCAACATGACGTTCAAAGTCAGGCGGCCCCGCCGTTAGCGCGCTGCAAAAGTCATGTCAAAGAATCGTTCCGGTTGCCGGAGCTGCCTGCTCTGGATGTCCTGCATCTTCGTCGGGTTCGCCTTGATCATCGGCGTGGCCACCTACTTTGGTTTCCGCAAGGCGCGCCAGTTCATGGAGCAATTCGCGCAGAAGGAGCCGGTCAGCCTGCCGGTGGTCCGTTACGCGCCGCCTGAACTTGACGCGCTGCACAAGCGCATCGATTCCTTCCTGAGCCACGCACAAGCCGGGCGGACCAATGCGCAACTCGTCCTGACCGCCCGCGATCTCAATGCGCTGATCAGCGACTCGTGGTTGAGCAATCACGTCTATGTGACCTTGCAGAGCAACGTCATCGCCGGCCAGTTCAGCGTGCCGTTTGAGGATTTGGGGATGCCGCTGTTTCGCGGGCGTTACCTCAATGGCGCGGGGACGTTGAATGTGAGCGCGCAGGAAGGCGACTTCGCCGTGACGGTCCGTGACGTGACGGTGAACGGCATCAAATTGCCGGAGCATTACATGACCTGGCTGCGCAAACAAAACTTCGCACGAGACGTGGGCACCAATGCCGCCACCAAGGAATCGCTGCAACGCGTTGGCCGCATCGCCGTGGAAGACGGACAACTGGTTTTTGACGTGTCGCGCTAGGACTTGCAATTGTTTTAAGCTGCTTTAATTCAAAAAGATAAGGCTTTTATTTAGAAGATCAACGTCTCCTCGTGTCCCGGCCGATGGCGTTAAGGCGGGAAAGGCGTGTGACCGGGCTTACTGCCAGTTTCAAATTGAGTTTTCGCGCGCTTCCGCCTATTATGCCCCTTTGTCCGGGGTCTGAAATGAGGAGTCGGGCGGGTCGCTAAATGCCTGCACGTTCAAAACCAGCAAACCACCCGAGACAAAACGCGTCGTCCAAACCAAAATGACCGCGTGTGGTGGGGTTGCCGCCCAGCAAGTTCCGCTGTTCATCCGAGCAGGGGACGCGTGTCGTTTGATTGGACGATGGACAGTTGCGGAGCCTGTTTTAGATTCGAGAACTGAGTTCGCTTATTTTTTATGTTGAAACGGAAAGTCAGCAAGACAACGAAACACGTTGCCTCCAAGCGGCCGGCGGTCAAAGCGCGCAAAGCCCCGCCCAGCAAAGCCGCCCCCGCACCGGCCGATCCCAAGCCCGCCCGCAAAGAAACCCGCGGCAAGAACGCTCCCGTCAATGAACCTGCCGCCCAGCCTCCGGCCGCGCCCGTGCCGCTGGCGGCCGGTCCTCTGGGCGAAGCGGTGCCCGGCCTGACGCGCGTGGATTTGAACGAGACGATGAAGGCGCTCGTTCACCTTGCCCACGAAAACGGCTACCTGACTTACGACGACATCAACGACCTCCTTCCCGAAGGCTTGTCGCCGGAGGAACTCGACGAAGTGCTGACGAAGCTCCGCAGCATGGACATCGAGATCATGGACCAGAGCGAAGTCGAGCGGAACAAGCCTGCCGAACAGCCTGAGGAGGACGAGGACGCGCGGCTCGACATCCTGGATGATCCGGTCCGGATGTATATGAACCAGATGGGCAAGGTGCCGCTGCTCACCCGCGAACAGGAGGTCGAGATTTGCAAGCGCATTGAAACCGCCGAGCTGGAGATGAAGCGCATCGTTTACAGCTTTGGTTTCGCCGCCAAGGAGCATATTGCGATTGCCGAAAAGCTTCTCTCCGAGCCGCCCAAGGAACGCTTCGACCGCGTCGTCGTGGACAAGAAGATCCCCAACCGCGACGGCCATCTCAAAGACCTCCGCAATCTGATCAAAAAGGTGCGCACCCTGGACGCCCAGGTCGATGAGAAGTTCATGTCCTGGCAAAAGCTCAGCGTCAAAGCCCGCAAGGAAAAGGCGCACAAGGAATTTTTGAAGCTGGACAAGAAGCTGCAGGAAACTTTCCCCAAGTTTTACTACAAACAGAAGGCGCTGGAGGAAATGATCGTGGTCGCAGGCAACATCCACGAAAAATTCCAGATGAGCCTGCGGGTCGTGGACGATCTGGAAAAGCAGCGCAAATCGCCCGAACTGCTGGCGGCCATCAAGGCGGAGCAGGGGAAAATTGCTGCGCTCGAGTTGCTGGTCCGGATGCCGCGCGAGCAGTTTTACCAGGCGTTTTCGGATCTAAAGAAGGCCGCCGACGAGGCGCACAAGGCCAAGACCCACATGGCCGAGGCCAATTTGCGCCTCGTGGTGTCCGTGGCCAAGAAATACACGAACCGCGGCCAGTCCTTTCTGGATCTGATTCAGGAAGGCAACATCGACCTGATGAAGGGCGTGGAGAAGTTTGAGTATCGTCGCGGCTACAAGTTTTCGACCTACGCCATCTGGTGGATCCGGCAGGCCATCACGCGTTCAATTGCCGATCAGGCGCGCACCATTCGTATTCCGGTGCACATGATCGAAATCATGAACAAGCTGTGGCGCGCCCAGAAGCATCTGACCCAGGAACTGGGCCGCGAACCAACGCCGGAAGAACTCGCCGACGAAATGCACATGCCGGTGACGCGCATCAACGCGTTGCTGAAGATGGCGCAACAGCCCATTTCGCTCCATGCACCGGTCGGTGACGACGGCGATGTCAGCGTCGGCGATTTCATCGAGGACAAGAGCGCGGAAAATCCCTCGGACGTCACGAGCTACAGCCTGTTGAAGGAAAAATTGGCCGACGTGTTGATGACGCTCACCGAGCGCGAGCGGAAAATTCTCGAAATGCGTTTTGGGCTGGTGGACGGCTACGAACGCACGCTCGAGGAAATCGGCAAGATGTATAACGTCACCCGCGAACGCATCCGGCAGATTGAAGCGAAGGCGCTGCGCAAACTGCGCCACCCAACGCGCGTGCGGCACCTGCAAGGTTTCCTCGATGGTGAGGATGAGGCGGCGCTCGCCTGATCTTTCGTTTTTTTCCACGGCCGGCGGAATCTTTCCCGCCGGCCTTTTTCGTTTTGGCGGCGGCGGGGAGGCGGTTATATTTGTCGCACAACCGAGCGGGCAAACCTTTTGCCGCGACTGGGCCTGACCATGAAAGTAACCTATTACGGACATTCTTGTTTTGGAGTGCTTGCCGGAGGCCGGCACCTGCTTTTCGATCCCTTCATTTCCGGCAATCCGTTGGCGAAGCAGGTGGATGTCAGCCGCATTCCCGCCGATTACATCCTGGTTTCCCACGGACATGACGACCACATTCTTGATGCCATCGACATCGCCCGGCGCACGGGCGCACTTGTCATCTCCAACTTTGAAATTGTCGAATGGCTCACCGCCAAGGGCCTGACCCGCACGCATCCGCTGAACCATGGCGGCCGACGCGACTTTGAATTTGGCCGCGTGAAATACGTTAATGCCGTGCATTCAAGCATGCTGCCCGATGGCAGCTATGGCGGGAATCCGGGCGGCTTTGTGATCGAAAGTGCCGACGGCAATTTCTACTTCTCGGGCGATACGGCCCTGACGCTCGACATGCAGTTGATTGGCGAAACGACGGTCTTGAAATTTGCCGCGCTTTGCGTCGGCGACAATTTCACCATGGGCGTGGCGGACGCGATTCGTGCCGCCGATTTTGTGAAATGCACAAACGTGTTGGGTCTGCATTACGACACCTTTCCCCCCATCCAGATCGATCATGAAGCGGCGCGAAAGCAATTTCAGGCGGCCGGCAAAACCTTGCACCTGATGCAGCCCGGTGAGACACGTGAGCTTTGAACAGCGGCCAGTTGCAAACCTCCCCGACGGGACTACCTTGGCGCCATGAAACTTCGTGTGCCGTTGCTCGTTTTGTTCGCCAGCCTTCTCGCGGGCGGCGCGGTGACGAGTTGCGCCACCAAGCCCAAAGTGGACTGGAGCAGCCGGATTGGCCGCTACACCTATGATCAGGCGGTGGTCGAACTGGGCCCGCCCGACCGGCAGGCCAGGTTGAGTGATGGCCGCAGCGTAGCGGAATGGGTGGTCGGACACACCGGCGGCAGCGGCGTCACCTTCGGCATTGGCAGTTTCAGCCGCCATACGGGCGTCGGGGTTTCCCAAACGGTTGGCTCCGGCGGCCGCGACAAAATCCTGCGGCTCACGTTCGATGCCAACAACCAGCTCGTGGAATGGAGCCAAAATTAGGCATCATTCGGTTTGACAGGCGGGGCTTGGTTTTGGATTGTGGGCGCCGCTTTGTTGCCAGGGTAGCTCAGGGGTAGAGCAGAGGACTCATAAGCCTTTGGTCGGGGGTTCGATTCCCTCCCCTGGCACCACTTTTCGAGAGTCCCTAGTCCATTCCATAGTCCATTTTTTCCCGACGTTCCCTCGCGGACGGGGGACTTTTACCTTTCTTTCACGCGCTTCCGCAGTATCTTTTGCCGCTCGGGAATGCGGTCCGTGACTGGGTTCAGCCGGACGGCATTTCGACACGACCGACGATGGACGCCGCACACATTAGAAACTTCAGCATCATTGCCCACATTGACCATGGGAAGACGACGTTGAGTGACCGTTTGCTTCACCGCACGGGCACCATCGCAACCCGGGACATGGAAGATCAGCTGCTTGACGCGATGGATTTGGAACGGGAGCGGGGCATCACGATCAAGGCTCATCCGGTCACGATGCATTACCGGGCGAAAAACGGGGAGACCTACGAGTTGAATCTCATCGACACCCCAGGCCACGTGGATTTCGCTTATGAAGTGTCCCGCAGCCTGAGCGCGTGCGAAGGTGCGTTGCTGGTCATCGATGCCGCCCAAGGTGTCGAGGCCCAGACGGTGGCCAACTTCCACCTCGCCTCAAAGCAGAACCTCCTAATCATTCCCGTCATCAACAAGATTGACCTGCCGCACGCCAACGTGCCGCAGGCCAAACAGCAACTGGAAGACGTTCTCGCCGTGCCCAGCGAATGGGCCATCCCGTGCAGCGCCAAGGAAGGCATCGGCATCGAGGACATCCTTGAGGCGATTGTCGAGCGCGTGCCGCCGCCGAAACCCACCGGTGAGCCCAGCCTGCAGGCGCTGGCGTTCGATTCCTATTTCGACACATACAAGGGCGTCGTCACGCACGTCCGCGTGTTCAATGGTGAAATCAAGCCCGGCATGATGATTCGTCTCCTGCACGCCGGCAAAAACTACGAGGTCAAGGAAGTCGGCAGCTTCAATCCGAAGCCCTACACGCGCGAAAAGCTGGAAACCGGCGAGACGGGTTACATCACGGCCAACATCAAATCCCCCAGCGACGTGCAGATGGGGGACACCATCACGGACGCGCGGCACCCCTCCGGCACTTTGCCCGGCTTCAAAGAAATCCATCCGATGGTGTTCAGCGGCATTTATCCGATCAACACTGCGGACTACGAGGCCCTGAAGTCCTCCATGGCCAAATTGAAGCTCAACGATTCGGCCTTTGTCTATTCGTCCGAAACCTCGGTGGCGCTCGGATTCGGCTTTCGCTGCGGTTTTCTCGGGCTGCTGCACCTGGAAATCGTCCAGGAACGGCTGCGCCGCGAATACAACATGGACATCATCGCCACGTATCCCAGCGTGGTCTACAAAGTTCATCTCACCGACGGCACGATGAAGGAAGTGGACAACCCGGCCTTCATGCCCGAAGTCACCTACATCGGAAAAATCGAGGAACCGATGGTGAAGTCCTTCGTCATCTGCCCGAACGAAAACATCGGCGACATCATGGCCTTGATCGCTGAAAAGCGCGGCCTGGTGGACCACACGGAAACGCTCGATGCCCGGCGCGTCATGCTTTCGTCGGTGATTCCGCTCAACGAGATCCTCATCGATTTTCACGACCGCATCAAAAGCATCACGCGCGGTTTTGGTTCCATGGACTACGAGCCGGCGGATTACGAGGAGAGCGACATGGTCAAGCTGGACATGCTCGTGAACGGCGAGCCGATGGATGCGTTTTCCTGCATCGTGCACCGGTCCAAAGCCGAGGGCAGGGGACGCACGCTCGCTGAAAAGCTGAAAGAGGTCATCCCGCGGCAGCAATTCCAGATCAAGATCCAGGCGGCCATCGGCGGCAAGATTGTCGCCTCGGAAACCGTCAGCGCGTTCCGCAAGGACGTGACGGCCAAGTGCTATGGCGGCGACATTTCCCGGAAACGCAAATTGCTGGAGAAGCAGAAAGAGGGCAAAAAGCGCATGAAGTCGATCGGGTCCGTGAACATTCCGCAGGAAGCGTTCATCGAGGTGCTCAAGGCCTGACGCATGCCGCCAACGCCATCCAGTCAAGGGCAGGGGAGCTGAGACAATGACAATTATTCGCTGGTTCCTATCCAAAACCGTCCGCGAGGCGTCGGCCATGAAACGCCACGTTTGGAAATTGTTGCAGCACCAGCGGGACATTCTGGATGCCGAGGCCATCGCCGGCATCGAGGGCGCCATGGCCAACCTGAATCAGGCGCTCCGCGAAGGCGCCAACCGGCCCATGCTCAAGACCTACATGGGACGACTTGAAGAGGCGGCCAACAAATGGCTGAAGCCCTATCCCAATGCCGGCTGGCGCGAAAATGTCGAAGTCCTGCTCGTGGCGCTGGCAGTCGCCATGGGCATTCGCACGTTCTTCCTGCAACCGTTCAAGATTCCGACCGGTTCCATGCAGCCGACCTTGTTTGGCATCACATCCGTGCCCGATTTCAGCAAAATCGCGGCGGAAACGGACGACCCGTCGGAGCAAATGGTCAAGGCCCGCGAAGAGGCAAAGCGGCGGGACAGCCTGACTCCTCCCACGGGCTGGGAACGCGTGAGACAATGGTTGGCCGGCGATTCCTACATCCATTTTGTAGCGCCGGCAGACGGTGTTTTGAACGGCGTCAGCGCCCCGACACGACTGCTGATCTTCAACATCAAACAGACCATCTGGTTCAACGGCCGGGCGCACACGCTCTGGTTTCCGCCCGATCTCGGCAGTGCCACGTTGGAACAACGGGCGGGCGTCCGGGACGGTGAACATTTCCGCGCCGGCCAGGATGTCTTCAAAATCCGGATCACGAGCGGCGATCATTTGTTCGTGGACCGTTTTACCTACAATTTCCGTCCGCCCCGGCGCGGCGAAATCATCGTGTTCGAAACCAAGGGCATCTATCCGCTACCGCAGGACCAGTTTTACATCAAACGGCTTGTGGCCTTGGGCGGTGACCGCGTTCAGATCGGCAATGACCGGCATTTGCGCATCAATGGCAATCGCCTCGACGCCTCGACGCCGCATTTTGAATTCGTTTATGGCTTTGACCCCAAGGATCCGCCGCGTGACAGCCAGTTCTCAGGCCACGTAAACCAGTTCGTGGCCAACCAGATTGGCTACCAGCATCCGTTGGCGCCACATTTTGAAGATGCTTCGTCGGAATACGACGTGCCGAAGAATTATCTGATGGTCATGGGTGACAACACCATGAACAGCTTTGACTCACGGGCGTGGGGTGCGTTTCCGAAGTCCAACGTGATTGGCCGGTCGTGCTTTGTGTATTGGCCGCTATCGGGCCGGTTTGGGTGGAACAACTTGGTGCATTGAAAATCCCAGTTTGGCGGCAATCTCGGTTGGGCTAGTGTGGTGAGTGATTAGTTCGTGCAATAATGCGTGCGACCTGCGAAGGTGGGGGCATGAGCACCGGTCGCCCTTTGAAACCATTGACCTTGCAGCCCGAAGAGCAAGCCAAGCTCGAACTGATGGCGCGGCGCCCCAA
>DASTWL010000020.1 GCA_035765895.1 Verrucomicrobiia bacterium
CGTCACCGCCTTGCGTGAGGGCAAGGACGTGGTGGTTCAGGCGCCCACCGGCTCAGGCAAGACGTTGATCTTCGAGTTGTGGTCACATGGCGGCAAGCCGCGCGGCCAGGCCATTTACACCGTGCCGACCCGCGCGCTCGCGAACGACAAACTGGCGGAATGGCGGACGCGTGGCTGGAACGTTGGCATCGCCACGGGCGACCTCGCGGAAAACCTGGAGGCGCCCATTCTCGTTGCGACCCTGGAAACCCAGAAGTCCCGTCTGATTCGCGGCGAAGGTCCGGCCCTGCTCGTGGTGGACGAATATCAGATGATTCGCGATCCCGATCGCGGCTTGAACTACGAGCTGGCCCTTGCGCTCGCGCCGGCCCACACCCAGTTGCTCCTGCTCAGCGGCAGCGTCGCGAATCCCCATCACGTTGTGCAATGGTTGAACCGGCTCGGCCGGCAGGCGGTTTTGATTCGCCACGAAAAACGTCCGGTGCCGCTCGAAGAGGTGCACGCGAACAATCTCAATTACAACGTGCCCGCCGAAATCCGCGGCTACTGGGCGCGCTTCTGCGCCAAGGCGCTCGCGGACGATCTCGGACCGGTTCTGCTTTTTGCGCCACGCCGCCAGGCGGCGGAGATGATGGCCGCCGACTTGGCGCGCAACCTGCCGAATCCGAATCCGCTGCATCTGAGCGCCGACCAGAAGCAGATTGTCGGCGAACACCTGGGTCGTCTGCTCAAGGCGCGGGTGACCTATCACCATAGCGGTCTCAGCTATGCGGCGCGGGCGGGCGTCATTGAACCACTCGCCAAGGCCGGGCAGTTGCGCGTGGTCGTCGCGACGATGGGCCTCGCGGCCGGCATTAATTTCTCGCTGCGCAGTGTTGCACTGGCCGGCGATTCCTACCGGCGCGATGCCGTCGAACAACCGCTGCGAGCGGACGAAATCCTGCAAATGTTCGGCCGCGCAGGCCGCCGCGGGCTTGATGAAACGGGCTTTGTGCTCGTGACATCGAACGAAATCCGGCTGCTCGACGCCCGGCCTTGTCACCTGTCGCGCACGGGCGCGGTGGACTGGGGCGCACTGCTCGGCATCATGGCTGCGGCGGCCGACGCCGGACGGTCGCCCTTTCACGAGGCCGTGCGCGTGCAGGAACGGTTGTTCACCAGCAAGCCGGTTTTTCTCGGTGTGGAGCAATCGCTCAAGCATCCCAACGTCCCCTGCGGTTTGCATACGGATGCCGAGCGGGCGCGGCACGTGCGCAAACGGGTGCGCGAGATGTTCAACAGCCGCGGCGAATGGCAGCTCATGCCCACGTTCGTTGACGTGCCGTTGCGGGACATTCGCACGTATGCGGCCCCGGCAAACGCCCCGGCAAAACCCACCGTAACGGAAGGCACCCCACCCGTGCTGCGTCCATTGCTCGCGCATTCGCCCGCATTGGAAAAAGTAGGCAACGGCACCCTGCTCGTGCTTGAAGAAGAGGATGGGCACAAAATTTACGGTCGCGCGCTGACCGTGGCGGACAAGTTGAACGGCGAACGCGTGCTGCTCGCCAAATGGGTCCGCAAGCTGACAAACTGGAGCCTGCGGCAGGTGCCGGAAAAAGTCTGGGAGGAAAGTGTCGCACCGGCCCTGGTTGAAAAGCTCGCCCGGGCGCAACGCACTCCGGTGCAGAAATTCTGGCATCGCGGCCACCAGATCGTTGCAAACGTCAGTCTTGCGGCCCTGACCCTGCGCGTGCCGGTGGACGTCCACGGCGTGGCCTTGTGGAGGCCAACGGAACGCGAAGTGCTGCCGCCGGATTGCGCGCGGTGTTCGTTACTCGAGGTGTGCAAGCAGCTGGAAACCACCAGCGGCACCGCCCTGCTCTGGCGCCGGCTGAATCTCGTAGATACCACGGGGCGGCCCACGCTGCGCGGGCGCCTGGTCAGCTTCTTTCAGCAGGGCGACGGGCTGGCCATTGCCGCGGCGTTGGAAGACGAAACCTACCCGCTCGACGAACTGATTTACGACCTGGCGAATCTTGACGCGGGGTTCCGTTTTTGCGGGGATGAAAACCGCTGGGCGGGCCGGCTGGCGCTGGTTTGTCACGAACGCTTCAAGCTCCAGACCATTCCGGGCTATCTCGAAAACGGCCTGCCGCCGAAGTATGGTTACGGCGCCGAGGCCGTCGTGCATGCCGTGCACAAGAATCCGCTGAGCAAGCACACCTTCATCACTGACCTGACGGGCGCAGGCGACATCGACCGGGTAGTCATCGAATGGCGCAGTTTGCTCCGCCAGATCAGCCACGCGCCGGCGTTGGACTGGCCGCGCTGGCAGGCCTTGCAGGCCATGGCCAGGACCTTTTTGCAGGAAACCGAATCACCTACGTTGACCGAGCTGCCGCGGCTGGAATTCAATCAAACGCGCCGGGTGGACCATCGCCTGCACCTGCGTCGTCATTGACCGCCGCCGGCGTCGGTTCCCGCCGCTGGCGGCCGCGCCTTTGCCGGATGAAATTCCGCGTGGTCTTGAACAGCATCAGCAGCGCAATCAGGGCCAGAACCAGTCCCAACAACCGTTGCGTCCACGCGCCGCTTTCGATGCCGATGACGAACAGGACCGCACCGCCCAGCAACGCGAAGCCAAAAATCAACCAGATGCCCAGCACCACAACCCAGTTCTGCGGCTGTTCGGCGGCGCGCCGATACGCGTGTCCTTCCGCAAAGAGGTGTTCGAATGGACCCGTGGCCGCGTAACTGCTCAGCGGGGCACCACACTGCCCGCAAAACGCGACGCCCGGCGGATTGGGCGCAAGGCACTGACGACACAACTCACTTTCGCCCGCAGCGTCGGATGCCGAAACGGGCGGGAGCGGAGTATCGTCACGGCTCATAAAAACCTCATCGTTTCGGCCGGTGCGCCAGCCAGACCAAACGCAGACCGTCGAGTGTGAGGTTGGGCTCCACGGCTTCGATCTCGGGCAGCTTGGCCGCAATCAGCTCCGCGTAACCGCCGGTCGCCACCACCGGCAGCCGGCGGGCCTTCAACTCGCGTTTTAGTTCGAGAATCAATTCGCGGACAAGGCCGCGATAGCCGTGCACCGCGCCAATCAACATCGCCTGCTCGGTGCTTTTGCCGATGGCAGTTTCGACCTCGCGAATCTGAATGCGCGGCAGCAGGGCGGTCTTTTCGCTGAGATAATCGGTCATCGCCGCCAGGCCGGGCGCGATGATGCCACCAACGTAATCGCCCCGGCGGTCCACCACGTCAAACGTGACTGCGGTGCCAAAATCGACGACCAACGCGGGTGCGCCGAACCGGGCATGGGCGGCGACCGCATTGGCCAGCCGGTCCGCGCCTATCGTGGCGGGCGCCGGATAATTGATGCCTACGCCCCGGACGGTTTGGGGATTCAGTTCGAGGCAGTCCACGTCGAAGGTTCCGTTGACGAACGCCTTCACGCTGGGGTTGGCCTTGGGGACGACGCTGCACAGCACGGCGGCCTCAGGCTCGGCGTGCCCGAGAAATTTGCGCAAGTGCGCGCCGGCACGTCCTGCGAACCAATCGCGCGTCGGCACTTCGGTGTGTTTGGTCACGCGTTGGTCGGTGGCCAGGCCGACGTGGGTGTTCGTGTTGCCGATGTCAAAGAGGATGATCATTTTTCAATGGTAACGTCGCCGCCAATGATACGTTCAATGAGCCCATGCTCGGTGCGGACCAGCAAGGCGCCCGTTTCGTCCAGCGCTTCTGCGCGCCCTTGAATGCGCCGGTGGCCAGTGAGAATGGCCACGTTTTGCCCGAGTGTGGCGCAGCAGGCCTCCCATTCGTCCGCCACGGCCGCAAACTGACCGGCGGCCACACGTCGGTAATCCTTTTCCAATTCCTCCAGCACGGCGGCCGCCAAACTGGGACGGGACAACTCCTGCCCCGTCTCCACCCGCAACGAAGTCGCAAGGGGACGCAATTCGGGCGGAAAATCCTCCTCCGTCTGGTTGACGTCCAAACCCATGCCGATGATGACGTGGTTGACGCGATCCACGTCGGCGCTCATCTCCGTTAAGATTCCCGCGGTTTTGCGCCCGTTCACCAGCAGGTCGTTCGGCCACTTGATGGTCGGCGCCAAATCGGTTTGTGCCGCCACGGCCCGGGCAAGTGCCGTCGCGGCCGCCACAGTGAGCCGCGTCGCTTCCACCGGTTGCAGTTTGGGCCGCAGCAGAACGGAAAACCAAAGCCCCTTGCGCGCCGGTGAAAGCCAGTTCCGGCCCAGCCGTCCCCGGCCACGCGTCTGTGATTCCGCGAACACCACCACGCCTTCCTCCACACCGTCGCGCGCCAGCCGTTCAGCCAGGTCGTTGGTGGAGGTGGTTTCTTGAAAGACCTTGATGTCCCGGCCCACAATGCGCGGCCGATGCAGCCGGGCGAGCAAGTCATCCGCGTGGAGCGCATCCGGCGAACCGACCAGCCGGTAACCCAGATGCGGACTCTCCTCGATGACATACCCCAGCTTGCGCAGTTCTTGAATGCGGCTCTCCACGGCGGCGGGCGGCAGCCCGAGTTGTTGGGACAGGTCGAAGCCCGAGAGAAACAGGTCGTCTGCACCACGCAGCGCCGAAAGGAGTTGGGCATCGGAAGTCATGAAACGCACGAATTTACGGGGCAAAATCCAGACCAATGTCAACGGCGCGGGCCGAATGGGTGATGGCACCGACGGAAATGAAATCCACGCCGGACTCAGCGATGGCGCGAACCGTTTCCAAATTTACGCCGCCGCTGGCCTCGGTTTGGGCGCGGCCGGCCACGCATTGCACGGCGGCGCGCAACTGTGTCGGGACCATGTTGTCCAGCAGGATGATGTCCGCGCCGGCCGCCACCGCGAGTTCCACCTGTTCCAGCGTGTCGGCTTCGACCTCCACCTTGAGCTGCGGGTATTGCTCCCGCGCTCTTCGCACTGCCGCCGCCACCGGATTGGGCCGGGCGTTGCGCAAGGCGGCAAGATGGTTGTCCTTGATCAATATCATGTCGAACAGACCCATGCGGTGGTTGTGCCCGCCGCCGCACGCCACGGCATATTTTTCAAACGCGCGCCAGCCAGGCGTGGTTTTGCGCGTGTCGAGGATTTTGGCCCGCGTGCCCTGCACGGCCGCCACGTAAGCCGCCGCGGCCGTTGCCACTCCGCTCAGGCGCTGCACGAAGTTCAATGCCACGCGCTCGGCGCTGAGAATCGCGCGGGCCGGGCCCGCCACCGTCAGCAGTGTGTCGCCGTTGCTGGCACGGACACCATCGGGCGTGATGCGCTCGATGGTCAGGTCCGGCGAAAGTTCCCGGAAGGTAGCTTCGGCGAGCCCCAGGCCGGCCACGGTCAACGGTTCGCGGGCGCGCATGGCCGCCTTGAAGGTGACGCTCGCCGGAACGGTGGTGAGCGTGGTGACATCGCCAGCCCCCACGTCCTCCGCCAGGGCGGCGCGAACTGCGGCGGTAATCAGATCGGAGCTCAAACTGATTGGCACCCCGGAAGAATGGTTGGCCGCCGTCAACGGAGAAAGCAAAAACGCCCAGACCGCACTGGACGGGTGGACGCCAGCCCGTCGGCGCGAGGCGACATGCAAGCGACAATAATCCAACAAAAAAGTCTCGCACTTGAACGTGCGTCTGCGTAACCAAATCACATGAATCCAAACAATCCTCCTGATTCTTCACGCACTGGACTCACCCGTCGTCACTTTATTTACTCCACGGCGCTCGCCACTGGCGCCATTTCCCTAGCGGGTTGCGCAATGCATCCGCGGCCGCGCCGGCTCTCCGCCAACGACAAGTTGAACATCGTCGTCGTGGGCGCCAACGGCAAGGGCGCGAGCGACACCGACCATTGCGCCCACGAAAACATCGTGGCGTTGTGCGACGTGGATGACGACCGTGCGGCGCCCCAGTTGAAAAAATATCCCAAGGCCAAGTTCTACCGCGACTGGCGCGTGATGCTCGAAAAGGAAAGGAATATCGACGCCGTCATCGTCTCCACGCCGGACCACATGCATGCGCTGGTGGCCGGCACAGCCATCAAGCTTGGCAAACACGTGTATTGCCAGAAGCCGCTCACGCAGACGGTTTACGAGGCGCGCTACCTGCGGGATCTCGCCGCGGAATACAAAATTGCCACGCAGATGGGCAACCAGGGCAGCGCCGCCAGCGGCCTGCGCCGCGCTGTGGAAATTGTGCAGGCGGGCGTGATCGGGCCGGTGCGCGAAGTCCACGTCTGGAGCAATCGCCCCATCTGGCCGCAGGGCATCATGCGTCCGTCCGGGGCGGATTCCGTCCCGCCCACGCTGGATTGGGACAAATGGCTGGGACCGGCTCCGGTGCGCCCCTACAAGCAGGGCGTTTATCACCCGTTCAACTGGCGCGGCTGGTTCGATTTCGGCACCGGCGCCCTTGGGGACATGGCGTGTCACACGACCAACATGCCGTTTCGCGCGCTCAAGCTTGGCTATCCCAGCTCGGTCGAACTGGTCGAGCACTCTGATTTGTTCCCGGAGACTTACCCCAAGTCGTCCAAGATCAAATTCCAGTTCCCCGCGCGCGAGGGGCTGCCGCCGGTTGATTTCTACTGGTATGACGGCAACCCGAACGACAAAACAATCAAGCCGTTCCGGCCCGCATCTGACCAGACCCGCGACATCGCGGATTTGCTGGAAAAAGTGCCCGACAGCGGCTGCCTGTTGATTGGCGACAAGGGCCGGCTCTTTTCGCCCGACGACTACGGCACGCGCTCCTACATCCGGTTGAACGACGAAAAGGAACTGCGCGACGCCAAGGATCACGAAGCTGCCCGGAATGTGCCGATCACGATTCCCCGCAACACGCTCGCGCACGACAACGACGCCGCGCACCACCTGGAATGGATTGCCGCCTGCAAGGGCGGTCCGGCCGGCTACTCCAACTTCGGCATCGCGGCGTATCTCACCGAAATCATTCTGCTGGGCTGCATCGCCCTGCGCGTTGGCAAGAAGCTCGAATGGGACGGCCCCAAAATGCGCGCCCTGAACGCGCCCGAGGCGGCCGCCTACATCAAGCGCCACTATCGCAAAGGCTGGTCGTTGGCCTAGTTCGCCATTCCCGCCATGCCCTTGCCGGTTCTCAACGTCGCGCAAATGCGCGCGTGGGAGGCTGCTTCCTGGGCCGCCGGCCGGACCGGGGCGGAAGTGATCCGGCAGGCGGGTGTCGCCGTGGCGCGTCAGGCCCTGTCCATGACGCGCAACGGCGACCTCATTTTGCTGCTGGCTGGGAAAGGCCACAACGGTGACGACGCCCGCGCCGCCCTGCCCCATCTTGAAGGTCGCGAAGTGGACTGCCTCAACGTGCTGGATCCGGCTCAAGACTTGGCGGCGTTGCAGACCAGCCTGGCTCGCCAGCCGGCCCTGGTGGTTGATGCGTTGTTCGGCATCGGCTTGAACCGGCTGCTGGACCCGAACTGGCAGAAGTTCATTGTCACCTTGAACGCGGCGCACCGGCCGGTCATCGCGGTTGATGTTCCTTCGGGTTTGAATGCGGACACCGGCGAACCAATGGGCGCCGCCGTGGTGGCGACCGTGACGTTGGCGGTCGGCGCGCCGAAAACCGGTCAGCTCGCCGCATGTGCCTGGCCGTTCGTCGGCCGGCTGCAAATCGCCACCGACATTGGGCTCGTGAATCCGCCGTCCGACGAGAGCGAAAGCAGCTGGGTTGAGCCTCGCGACTTCCGCAATTTTCCACCGCCCCGTCCCGCCACAGCCCACAAGGGCGATTTCGGTCACCTGGGCATTGTGGCCGGCAGTCTGGGGTATCATGGTGCCGGCGTGTTGTGCACCCGCGCGGCCCAGCGCGCACAGGCCGGACTGGTGACCTTGCACACGCTGCCCGAGGTCTTCAACCCCGTGGCGGCCCAGCTTCAGGGCGCAATGGTGCGGCCGTGGTCAGCCGGCACGCAGCTATCCGAACCTTACACCGCCGTGCTCCTCGGGCCGGGTTTGGCGGCCAAGGCCGCAGCGGACGCGCTTTTGCCCGTGGTCCGGGAATTGTGGCACAGTTCGCCGGTGCCGGTCATCGTGGATGCCAGCGCGCTTGACTGGTTGCCGGAAGGCGCCGTCCCGCACGGCGCGATCCGTGTCATCACGCCCCATCCGGGCGAAGCCGCGCGGCTTTTGAAATCCTCACCGGCGCAGGTTCAGGCGGATCGTCCCGGCGCGCTGCGCGAAATCTCGCGGCGGCTGGGCGACTGTTGGGTCGTGTTGAAAGGGCATCAGACGCTGGTCGGGCGCAGCACCGGCGCACTCTCCGTGAATTCCTCCGGCAACCCGAAACTCGCCCAGGGCGGGAGCGGTGATGTGCTGGCGGGCTACGTCGCCGGCTTGCTGGCCCAGCCGGCGTTGCAGGTCGATTGCTTTCAAACGCTGCGCTACGCCGTCTGGCAACACGGAGCGGCGGCGGATGCGCTCTCCAGCCAGCGGCCCAACTGGGTGGTCGAGGAACTGGCCGCCACCGTGGGAATGGTTCAGGCGGACTAGCACCGGAGCATTTCCAAGCCGGCGAGACGGAGCTTTTCCGCGACGAACCGCCTGTTAAGCTGGCCGCGCATGACCGCATTGACGAACAAACAAATCAGCAAACTGAAGGGACTCGGCCAACGGCTCGAACCCGTGGTCCGCGTCGGGCACGCCGGCCTCAGCGACGGTTTGTTTGCCAGCTTGAACCAGGCGTTGGACGACCATGAACTGGTCAAGGTGAAGTTTGCCGACTTCAAGGACCAGAAGAAGGCGCTGGCGCCGCAGCTCGCGGAACGCTCCGGGAGCCAGCTCATCATGCAGGTCGGCAACGTCGTCGTGCTCTACCGCCCCCAGGCGGACCCCGCGAAACAGAAGATCCAATTCTGACCGGCCGGCCGGAGCCTCCGACAACCGCGGCGGCGCGGACATTTTTCCGGCGGCCGCGCAAGTTCGGATTGCACGCCGTCGGGACATCGCCCAAGCTCACCGCCAACACCCGGCGGGCGGATTGCCGTTTGCCGCAGGAAAACCAACCAGGGAATCATTTTGTGAGCGAAATCCTTGTCATCGGCCACCGGAACCCCGACACGGATGCCATTTGCAGCGCGCTGGGCTACGCGGAATTCAAGCGCCGCACGGGAATGCCCGAAGCCGTCGCCGCCCGCTGCGGGGACACCAACGACCGCATCGATTTCGTGCTCCGCACGTTCGGCGTGGAGCCGCCGCGCTTCGTGGCCGACGTGGCCCCCAAGGTGCGCGACGTCATGGGCCGCAACCTCGTGCGCGTGCTGCCGGACACACCGATTGTCGAGGCGCTCGCCACGATGGACGAAAACAACATCCGCGTCCTGCCGGTGCTGAACGAGCAGCGGCAGTGTGAAGGGCTGGTGTCCGTTTTCAAGATCAGCCAGTTTTACCTGCCCGGCATGCACCGCATTTTCGAGTCGCGCCGCGTCCTGGCTTCGCTGGTGGGACTGGCCCGTTCGCTGGGCGCCACGGTCATCAACGCCGTCAAACCGCGTCAGGAGGAGGAACTGGTCCTCATGATCGGCGCCATGGCGCTTGATTCGTTCCGCCTGCGGCTGCTGACGTATGAGCCGGAAAAATTGATCGTGGTGGTCGGCGACCGGCGGGACATCCAGCAACTGGCCATCGAACACCGCGCGCGCTGCATCGTGGTCACCGGCGGACTGGAAATTGACCCTGAATTGGTGGAACTGGCCAGGCGTTTCGAGGTCAGCGTGCTGCTTTCCCCGCACGATTCCGCCACCACGGCGATGTTGTGTCGCGCCGCGATCAGCGTGCAGCACATGCTCGACGACGATTTCGTCACCGTGCAGGAGGACGAGCCGCTGCGCACCGCCCAGCGCGCCGTGCGGGATAAAATGTTTGCCGCGTTCCCCGTCGTGAACGAGCAGAACGAGGTCGTGGGCATGTTGTCCAAGTCCGACTTCCTCAAACCGGTGGATCGCAAACTGATTCTGGTCGATCACAACGAGCTGTCCCAGGCCGTGCACGGCGCGGACGAGGTCGAAATCATCGAAATCATCGACCATCATCGCTTGGGCGCGCTGACCACGCCGCAGCCGATTTATTTCCTCAACGACCCGGTGGGCTCCACCAGCACCATCGTAGCGGACTGTTTCTTCCGCCAAGGCGTCGAACTACCCAAATCCATTGCGGGCCTGCTGCTGGCCGGCGTGGTTTCCGACACGCTCAACCTGACCTCGCCCACGACCACGGCGCGCGACGCCGCGGTCCTGAAACGGCTGGAGCAAATTTCCGGCGTCAATGGCGCCGAGTTCACCGAGAAACTTTTCAGCTCGGGCTCCATTCTCACGTCCAAGCCGGCCGACCAGGCCATCACCGCCGATTGCAAGGAATACGTCGAGCGCGGTCGTTCCTTCAGCGTGGCGCAGATCGAGGAGATTGGCTTTGACAACTTCTGGAAACGCAAGACCGAGGTCATGACTGCCCTGCAAACTTACCGCGCCCAAAACCGGTATTACCTGTCGGCCCTGCTGGTCACGGATGTAGTGAAACAGGATTCCCTCCTGCTCGTCGCCGCGGAGGCGGCGTTCCTGAATCTCATCGACTATCCGGAGTTGGAGCCCGGCATCCACAGGCTCAACGATGTTGTCTCGCGCAAGAAGCAACTGCTGCCCTACCTGACCCACTGCCTGCAACGCGTGAAATGACCGGAGGCCCGACCCGCGTTTCAGGATTTCCCCTCCGCCTCTTCCAGACAAACCTGCAGCTTGGCTGCCAGTTCGTCCACGACCGGCCGGGCAAACAGGCCCCGGCGCACGCCCGGCAGGGTGATGATGCGCGTCGCGCGGGCGTGGCGGCGCATCATCAGCCGGCGGTCTCCGCCGTCGTAACGCGTGTCCGCCGTCGTGAAAAGCGTGAGGGTGCCGGGATACGGCCGGGGCCGGTAACGCCGGTTGGCCAGGCTGTTCATGTTGCCGACGAAATGACGGTATTCGGTCAATCCTCGCTGGGTGCGGCCCCCGCCGAGGCCGCGCACGACGGTCCAGCGCAACATCCGCGCCGCGTCCCGAATCGGATCGCGCACGCTGCCAAACCACTTTTCGCGCCAGTCCGGATGCCACCAGGCCGGAAACGGGTGCGGCACGTCCAGCAGCGCCAGCAACGCCACCGGCCGGCCCGCACGGACGAGCTGCTGCGCCATTTCAAATGCCACGATGCCGCCCATGCACGTGCCGGCCAGCAGGTAGGGGCCTGTCGGATCCTGGGCGATGACTTCCCGCACGTAACGCTCGGCCATGGTTTCAATGCGCGTCAGCGGCCAGCCTTCGCCTTGCAGCCCGATGGATTGCAGTCCGAAGACCGGGCGTGGCTTCAGGCGCCGCACCATCAGGCTGTAAGTCGTCACGTCGCCCTGCCCGCTGTGCACCAGGAACAACGGGCGCCCAGTTGCGGCAGTCCGCAACACGACCAGCGGGCTGGGCGAAGCCAGGACGACGTGCTCCGCGAGCAGCGGCGCCAGCCGGGCGATGGTGCTGTGTTCCGCGAGCGTGGAAGGCGGCAGCACGGCGCCAAACTTGTCTGCGATTTGCATGAGCACCTCCACGGCTTGCAGCGATGTGCCGCCGAGCTCGAAAAAATCATCCTGCCGGCCGATGCTGGGAATCCCGAGCACCGCCTGCCAGATCCAGCTCAAGTTTTTCTCCACAATGTCGCGCGGCCGCTCGGCATGCGATATGGATGAACGGACCGGTGGCGGCGGTGGGAGGACTGCACGGTCCACTTTGCCGTGCGGCGTGAGCGGGAAGCGCTCCAGAAAAACAAAACTTCCCGGCACCATGTAAGGTGGCAGGGAGGCCCGCAGGGCACGCCGCAACGTGTCCGCACTGGTCTGACCGCCCGGCCGCAACCTCACATACGCGACGAGTTGCGGCGCCTCGCCCGGCCGCGCTTCGCGCAGGCAGACCAGCGCTTCGGCCACTTCGCCCTGCTTGAGCAGTGCGTCTTCGATCTCGATCAGCTCGACGCGGTAACCGTTCACCTTGACCTGGTGATCCTTGCGGCCGAGGAAAACGAGCGTCCCGTCCGCATCGCGCCGGGCCAGATCGCCGGTGTGAAACGCCCGGCACGCGAGTGGATCGGTATCGCCCGGGAAGCGCGCTGCCGTCAGCGCCTCATTTCGCCAGTAACCCGGCGAGAGGTAACGACTGCGAACGACCATTTCCCCCGTCAGTCCGGGGCGCACCTCGTTGCCCTGCTCGTCGCAGAGCGCGATTCGCATGCCTTCGACGGGCTTTCCAATGGGCAGCCGGCCGGGCGCCACCTGCCGGTGCAGCGTGAATTCAGCCCGCGTCAGGTTGCCGGTTTCCGATGATGAGAACGTGTTCAACACCACGCAGTCGTCGCTGAAATGCGCCCGGCATGCAGTCAAATCGTCCGCCGTGGCGGCTTCCGAGGCGAAGCGCACCAGCCGGATCCGCGGAAATCGATCCGTCGGTGTGAGCGTGCGAACGAAACCGCGCAACACAGACACCGACGACACGTAAACTGAAATGTCCGCTTCGCGCAGCCAGCCGGCAAGCTGGGAGACCCCCAGCTCGGCGGTGGGAAACGGACACAACGTCGCGCCGTTGAGCAGCGCGCACCATGTCGTCGCCATGCCCTGCCCGCCGCTGGGCGAAGCCAGCAGCGCAATGGCATCCCGTGCCTCCAAGCGCATGCCCGCTGTGTGCCGTCGCACGTTGTGCAGAATATTCCTGTGCGTTTGCATCACACCTTTGGCCCGGCCCGTGGAGCCGGAGGTGTAAACCAGAAACGCCAGATCCCGTCCGTCAATGGTCAGGTCCGGAGCCGGGCTTTCGCGGCGGGCTTTTGGATCGAAGACGATTACTGATTGGGATGCGACGGCAATTTCCCGAGTCAGCGCCTGATGCATTGCGTCCGTCACCAGCGCGGCCGCTTCGGCGTCCGCCAGAATTTCCTGCAGCCGGGCCGGCGGGTCGGTTGCGTTCAGCACCACCACCACCCGGCCCGCCTTCAACACCGCCAGCATCGCCGCGATGAGCGCGCCGTCCTGCCGGAACAACAGGGCCACGCGGTCGCCCTGCCCGCCGCCGGCACCGACCAGATCCTGCGCCAGGCTGTTGGCCGCAGTGTTCAAATCGTCATACGTTGGCTGCCAGGTGCCCGCGCCGATGGCTTTGCCGGTGCCGTGCTGCGCCACGATCTGTTCAAAGCGCGCGGGAATGGACATTTCCGCCTCGGGCACGAGGTCACCGGCCGCTTTATCGGTGTCTTCAGCACCGGGTTGTTCGATGCTGTTCTCCGCGGCGACGGCTTCAAGACGGTCCAAGCCGACAAATTCAAACAAGCGTCGTGCCGGGTCCAAAGCCTCGGGCGTGCCGGTAAAGCGAACCCGGCCCACCGCGAAACCATCGGTTGCAGTCGCTTCAAAGTGAGCCTCGGCAAAGGCGTTTTGGCGGAAGACATCGCGAATGGCCGGCACTTGCCGCTCGCCCGCATTGAGCACGAGATGGCGGTTCCAAATCACCCACGCGCCCGGTCGGCACAGCATCGGCAGGCTCGTGATCAAGCGCGGCACGTCGGCGTGTTTCAGGTGTCCAAGGAAGCCGGAAAGCAAAACGAGATTCGCCGGCACTGCGCCGACGTAGCTGCTGGCCCGGGTGGCATCCGCCAGCACAAATTGCAGCTGTCGTTCCAGCCCCGCAGCCGCGGCGGCGGCCCTTCCGCGCTCAAGCGAATCCCAATGCGTGTCCAGCAGCGTGGCGGACACATCGTTCCGTCGCGGATGCGTCGCCAACGCACCCGTCAAATCGCGTCCGTCACCGGCGCAAACACTGATGACGCGAATGGGCCCGGGCGGGGAGTCATCGAGCGCCGTGACGATTTGTTCGCGCACACTGCGCAGCCGCGCCTGCAAGCTTGGCACGACGTCGTATTCACGGTGCCATTCATTCCATTCGAGCAACGTTTTCATTGCCACAGGCGGTCCAACGTCAGTTCGGTCGGCGCGTTCCTCATGCGCCATAAACGGTTTGAATGCGCGTGTAAAAAAGCGCATCGCCGGTGCCGTGCTCTGGCGGCCCGATGCCGGAGGCCTTCCACCCGCCAAACGGCAGCGTCACATCGGCTCCGGCAGTGGACGCGTTCAGCCGCAGAATGCCAGCGCGGCTTTGGGTGAGAAACTCCTGTTGACGGGCGGGCGCATTGCTGAACAACGCGGCGGCCAGCCCATGCCGGACACCATTGCTCAACGTCAGCGCCTCGGCAAAGTCCCGGGCGCGTTGAACCACAAGCAGCGGACTCATGCTCTCTTCCTGCACGAGCGGGTGGTCCGGCTCGTCACAGCACGCAATCACCGGCCGCGCATAGGCGCCTTCGCGCACCCACTTTGCTTCGGCATCGGCGGCGTGGGTGAATTCCAGCCGGCCAGCGCCGTCGGCGACGGCCTGGGCCACTCGCCGGGCATGCTCTTCCCGACGGGCGACATTCAACAACGGGCCAATTTCGGCATCCGAGTCCAGGGGGTCGCCCCAGACCAGATGCTCGGCGGCTTGCTTGAGGGCGGCGAGCGCGCGGTCGAAGCCTTGCTCGTTCACAATCACCCGCCGATTCGCGGTGCACCGCTGGCCGGCGAAGCCAAACGCGCCCCGGGCTATGTCCGCCGCGGCAGCCGGCACATCCGCATCGTCCCAGAGAATGGCCGCATTGTTGCCACCAAGTTCTGCCTGAAGCGGCGCAAGGCGGCGCGCGCAGATTTCCTGCATGGCCTGGCCGGCGTAAGTGGAACCGGTAAACGTGACGGCATCGATCCTGTTGCTCCCGGCAAGTTGTTGCGCGGTGGTGTGGTCGCCGCGCAACAGTTGCACCAGTTCCGCCGGGATGCCGCATTCGCGCAGCAGACGCAGCAGGGCTTCGGAAATCCGCGTGGTGGCGGGCGCTGGTTTCCAGACCACGCCGTTGCCATACATCAAAGCCGGCGCAATTTTGCCGAGCGGAATGGCCACCGGATTATTCCATGGCGAAATCACCGCCACCACGCCGAGTGGCTGATGCCGCACGAGCCCGCCGGTTTCACGAACTTGAAAATGAAAGGTGGCGGCCCGCCGGACGACGTCCCGCACGTTGACGGCCGCGCGGCGAATCTCCTCCAGGCCGTGCGCGAACGGCTTGCCCAGTTCCAGCGCCATCTGGCGCGCCCAATTCGGCGCCGTCGCCTCCAGCCGCGCGCTGACTTGCGTCAACCGCGCCGCGCGTTCGGAAACGGCGGTGCAGTGCCATGCCCCGGTTGCCTCCGTGACCAGACTGGTTGCCCGCGCGATTTCCGCAGCGTCCGCCGGTTGCACTTCAAACAACACTTCATGAACAGCGCGCGGCGAGTGGTGAATGAATCCACCGGGACTTTGGCCGCGCAGCCGCGCCAGCGCGGAGGACATCGGCTCAAACCGGACGCAGCGTTCGGCCAGCCATCGTCGCACGGCCGCGGCGTGAACCGGATCGTTGCTGGCCACCGCGTCCTCCACGATGATCACCGCCCGCCGGCGTTCGAGACTTTCCACCGCCGCCGTGCGGACGCAGGCGTGGAGATGCAAACCCGCGAGCACGACCGCATCGCAATGCAACTGATTCAATGCCGCTTCCAGCTCGCCATTGGCGTAGGCGTTGAAACCTTGCTTGTGGATGATTGGTTCGCCAGCCAACGGCCGCAAGGCGGCCGGCGGCGCGTGTCCTTCCGTTCCAGCCTCGCACCGCCAGCGACCCTGGATTTGCCAATGGGGCAGCCGCCGGTCCGGTTCATCACGCCGCACCGTGGTCCAGACGTGAATCACGGGCCATTGCTGCGCCCGCCAGCCTTGCAGCAACGCCGCCGTCTGCGTCACCAGACGGGCCGGATCGGGCTGAAGACCGGGCGAAGCAAGATAATCCGCCTGCAAATCGATAAGCAGCAGCGCGGGCTTCATGCGGGCTGGCCGGCCGCCGCCGTGCGCAACATCGTTTCCACGACCTTGTCCGTCATCGCCCGCGTGCCGAGCGTTTGGTCATTGTTGCCGCCGCCAAGATCGGCCGTGCGCCAGCCGTCGCGCCAGACACGGCGGAGTGATGTTTCAATCAGCGTGGCGGCTTCAAAGAGACCGAAGCTTTCGCGCAACAACATCGCCAGCGACAGGATTTGGCCGGCGGGATTGGCCACGTCCAGGCCGGCCAGGTCGTGCGCACAACCGTGGTTCGTCTGGTAAACGCCGCGGCCCGCGGGATCGAAGTTGCCGGAAAACGTCACCCCGCGGGAAGCCATCAACACACCGGCGATGTCCGCCATGACGTCGCCGAACAGGTTGGGCGCCACGATGACGTCGAACCGTCCCGGATTTTGAATCAATTCATAGGCGGCGAGATCAATGTTGATGAAGCTCGCCTCGACCCCATGTTGTCGCGCAGCGCGGACAGCCACGTCACGCCACAGGGCGCTGATGGCGGGCACGCCGCCGTCCTTCAGAATGACCTGCAATTCGCCCCGACGTTCTGCCGCCACGCCCGCCGCAACCGTGACGAGCCGGGACACCTCCGCCTCACGATAAGCAAAAGCATGTTCAGCCACTCGCGCGTCAGCGGTTTTGTGTTCGCTCCAACGCCCCTGATAAACGCCGCCGATGTTGTCGCGCACAATGAGCAAATCGATGTTCCGGGCGAATTGGGGTGCCAGCCGGCCGGCGCCCGCCAGTTCGGGGAACGAGCGAACCGGCACGAATTTGCAGAACAAATCAAACCGACGGCGCAGGTCGTAAACATAACGCCCGCCGCAGGGCCCGTTGAGGATGGCGCCGCCCGTTGAAAAATGTCGGTGCAGAAATTCGTCAGTGCCGCGGGCAAACCGGGCCGGTCCCCGGCAATGGGCTGCTCCCGCAGTTCCGGTCCCGACTGCACGTCGAATTCAAGATCCAGCAACTGACCGGCGGTGGAGAGGACTTGCAGCGCGGCACCGACCACTTCCGGTCCGATGCCGGTTCCCTCCAATACACCGATGAGCGGCGGGGCGGCCGACACGGGCGATGTGCCGAGATGGTAAAGCAGCCGTCGAGGCTCGTTTGGTTGCCGCGAGTTTTCAGGTTTGCCTGGCATTTTTGTCACATCTGTTGGTGTCGTGACCGCCTTGCGGACGCCAGAATGACGCTTGTCGGATGACAAGTTTGACGGGTCGCGTCCTGACCAGGGCGATTTCCGACCGGTCTTCTGAGTTACGGCCGAAATGCTGTTTGGAGCGTGCTGTGTGGGGAAATTTTTCGGAAGCCACGATGAAAAGCAAGCGCAACTCAATTGGCGGACTCAATTCGATGCCGCGATTCACCGCGCCTGCGGGTGGCTGGCCAGATTCGGCACAGCTTGAAAATCACCGACCGGGAGAACGCCTGCATTTTCTGCGTGATTTTCGGGGGGCTCCATTTCTATGCTGCGGCATGACAATCTGGATTCTCGCGCTGCTGCTTCTGGCATCGTTGGCTGGTTTGGGGTATCGGCAAGGCGCCATTCGGGTTGCCTTCTCCTTGCTGGGTATTTTCTTTGGCGTGCTGCTGGCGGTGCCGCTGGCCAAGCCCATGGCCATCCTGTTGAAGGCATTCGGCGTGGTGAATCCGGTCATTTTGTGGCTGCTGCCACCGCTGCTGGTGTTTTGCGTCATCTCCGCCATCTTCAAATCCATTGCATTTGCCGTGCATCACAAGGTGGAGGTGCACTTTCGTTACAAGGCCGGCGATCTGCGCTTCACCCTCTGGGAACGCTTGAACCGGCGCATAGGACTCTGCCTCGGGCTCGTGAACGGCACCGCCTACCTGATCCTGATTTCCTTCGTGATTTACACGCTCAGTTACTGGACAGTCCAAATGGAGGCGGGCGACGGCATGTCGCGGACTGCGCGCCTGCTAAACCGCGCCGGGCATGACTTGGAGGAAACTGGCTTCATCAAAACCGCGGGCGCGGTCGGGCGCCTGCCGGAAAGTTTCTACGACGCCGCGGACGTGGCGGGATTGCTGTATCAAAACAGCCTGCTTGAAGCGCGTCTCGCCCGCTACCCGGCCTTTCTGATGCTGGGCGAACGCCAGGAGTTTCAAACCCTGGCCAACGACCAGCAGTTCACCGAAATGCGCGCCCGCAAGGATCCGTTGTCGCAACTGCTCGCATATCCGCCCGTCAAAACCATCGTGAGCAGTCCGGACACGCTCAACACCATCTGGTCCATCGCCAAACCCGACCTGAAGGATTTGACGAACTTCCTCTATACCGCGCACTCGCCAAAGTATGATCAGGAGCCGATTTTGGGCCGGTGGATTTTTGACCTGCGCGGAACGCTCGCGGCCGTGCGCCAGGCACAGCCGAATTTGACCGCCAAGCAAATGCAATCGCAGCGGCTCCTTTACCAGACGTTTTACTCCAAGGTGAAACTGATCGTGGGCACCGACAGCCAGATGGCGATCAAAGATTTTCCCAACTTGGAGGCGCCGCTGGCTCCCGGCACGCCGCCGCCGCTCACGGGCGGACAAGGAAGCTGGTCCGGGGCGAACGGCTTCTATCAACTCAAATACAATCTCGATGGCAAGGACATTTCCGCCACCGCCGCCATTGAAGGACAGCGCATGACGGTTACCATCGAAAAGCTGGCGCTGGTGCTGACGAAGGAATACTGAGGAGTTTGGCGACGGGCCCCTTCCGACCTTGCCTTGCTTGAAAGGCCGGAGGGTTTGCGCTTCGTTCGGAACAAGACCGTTACGGCTGCGGCGTGGCTGAAACCGGCATCGCCTGATACGGTTGCACCATGTCGAAGAGGTTCGGCGCGGCGTTCACCGTGGGATTGGTCGAAGAAAGCTCAACTTGGGATGTCAGACCTGCTTCAGCCGCAACCGGCGTGACCGCCAGGAAGGGCGAACTGGCTTGGATTGCGGGAGAATGGACCAATTCCGGCGGGGTGGATGGCTCTTCGGCCGCAAAGACGCCAATCAAAATCAGGGCACAGACGCCGGCCCCAAAGACGCCGGCAAAAGCCGGCCGACCTTGCAACGTCTCCCACATCTGGTTCAACCAGGACCACTGGCCGCGGCGCTGCCCCTGCCCGGCCCGGAGGCGGGCGATGACATGCCCTGAAAAGGCATGAAAGTAACCCGGCGGCGGCACTTCATGCCGCTTGAGAGCCATGAGGCGCCGGAGTTGTTCGAAATTATCGTTGTTGTTTTCCATACGCATCATTTCAAGTAATCGGCCAGAAACCCCTGCAACTGCTGCCGTGCGTAAAACAGCCGCGACCGGACCGTGCCGATGTTGCAATCCATGATTTTCGCGATCTCTTCGTGCGGCACTCCCTGCACATCGTGCAAGGTCACCACTAGCCGATGCACTTCCGACAGCTTGCCCATGGCCTCGTTCAATTTTTCCTGCAACTCGGTCAACCCCGCTTCCCGTCGGGGCGTTTTTTGCGAAATGAGGGCCACCAAATCCGGGTCGTGCTCGGCGTTGAAATCCAGGTCGTTCAGACTCATGCCCGAGCGGTTCTTCCGTTGCTTGAGGAAATTGATGGTCTTGTTGACGGCGATGCGGTAGAGCCACGTGTAAAAGCTGGACCCGCCCTTGAAGGATTTCAGCGCCTGAAAGGCCTTGATGAACGTTTCCTGCGCCAGGTCGTTCGCATCCTCATGATTTGAGGTCATGTGGTAGATGGTCCCGTAGATCCGTTCCTGGTAACGGCGGACCAGCGCGTCATACGCTTCCAGATTTCCCTGGCGGGCCTGCTCCACCAAACGTTGCTCCTCGCGCGCCTCGGCGGTTTCGGCTTTGGCCACCGGAGCGATGGCCGCCGCTGCGGCGGGAAGACTGGCCTTTTCGGAGGCAGACATGGGCAGATTCAGAAGCCCGTTCCCAAGGCGGCGACTTGTAACTGGAGATAGTCCGCCAACTTTTCCAGGGCGACGCGCCCGGAACGGGCCGGCAGGGTGGCCACCGCGCGGCGCGCCTGGTTCAGGTATTGATGGATGGTTTCGCAAGAGGGCGCCAGCGTGTCGTAATGCCGCAGCAAGCTCACGATGCGGGGAAACGAACCCGGCTGCCAGTTGGTCAATGAGCGGTCCAGTTCCAGACGATCCGCCTCACCGGCCCGCTCGCGCAGGATCAGCATGGGCAGGGTCATTTTCCCTTTCACCAGATCGGTGCCCAACGACTTGCCGGCCTGCGCTTCGGTGCCAAAGAGATCCAGGCAGTCGTCAAAAATTTGGTAAGCCGTTCCGAACGCCATGCCGAACTGGCGCATGGCGGCCCGATGCGGCTGGCTCGCCCCCGCCAGGAGAACCGCGAGATCGCAGGACAGCGCAAACAACTCCGCCGTCTTCATCTCCATGATGCGGAAATATTCCACCCGCGAGAGCTGCAGGTTGGCCCGGTTCCGGTTTTGCAGAATTTCGCCGGCGCAAACCGTGTTGGTGGCGGAGGCCACAGCGCGGCAGATTTCCGGCGTGGGAAAGCTGGCTGCCAGCCGCAACGCGTGGGCAAAGAGGCAATCGCCAAACAGGACGGCAATGTCATTGCCCCAGTTGGAAGCCAGGGTCAGTCGCCCACGCCGAATCTCCGCCTCGTCCATGACATCGTCATGCACCAAGGTCGCCAAGTGGACCATCTCGATAATGACGGCCACCGTGACGTGATCGTTGTTCGTTTCGCCGACGGCATTGGCCCCGAGGGCCACCAGCGCCGGACGGAGGTGCTTGCCGTTGCCGGTGAGGGCATATTCGGCGTAAGGCCGGAGCGCCGGATCAAAGGCGTCCACCTGCGAGGACAAACCGCGCGAAACCGCCTCCAAAAAAGGCTCAACCGGCTCAACAATCTGTTTCCAGGGGTTGGCCGGGTCAGTGCTCTGCGAACGAGCGGCCGGAGGATTGGCCGGCTTGGTTTCCGCGACAAACATCACGGAAAATTTAGGGTCGCCCCACAGGCAAGTCAAACCACTTGTCCCCCAACCAAATGCCCGGCCCGGTTCGGCTCAACTCAATGCCCCAGCGGGCTTTTCGCAAAGACCGAATTGCCGCTTGCCTCGCTGCCCGCCAAACTTAACCTGCATCGCTGCGTGATGATAACCGACCGCCAATTCTTTCTATTCGCCGTCCTGATTTACGGCCTCAGCACGATTTATTCAGTATTCCTCTGGCGTAAAGGATTTCGGCGGGACGACATCGTCAATTATCTCCTGCTGCTGGTGGGGTTCGGCTGTCACACCATGGCCATCTTTAAACGCGGCTTCATCCTGAACCATTGCCCCGTTTACAACGTTTACGAAGCCACCACGTTCTTCACGTGGTTCAGCGTGTTGGCGTATTTGGTCATCGGCGCCTGGCCACGCTTTCGTTTTCTGGGCGTCTTTTTCTCGCCGGTGATGCTGGCCATCGGCGTGTTTGCTTTGGTGGATCCCAATCTGGATCCGCCGCACGGCCCCACGCCGCAATTTACCGGCGCGCTGCCGAGCCTGCACGCAACGCTTTCCCTGCTGGCGTATGCCGCCTTCGGCTTGAGTTGCGCGGCGGGACTGATGTTTCTGACGCAGGAAAAAAACCTGAAGCAGCGCAAGGTCAACGCCCTCCTTTCCCTGCTGCCCCCAATTCAACGGCTCGAAATTGCGGTCGGGCGGCTGATGCTGGCCGGCTGGATTCTGCTGTCGGTCGGCCTCGGCACTGGAGCAGTCTATCTCGACGAAAACCGGGCGCGCTACAACCCGGAAGGCGATCCCAAAATCATCTGGGCCATCGTGGTCTGGATCAGCTATCTGGCGTTGCTCATCCTGCACCGCAGGGGCCGGCTCCGGGGGCGGCGCTTTGCGCTCGCGGCCGTCGTCGGCTTTGCCTTTGTGGCGTTGACCTTCTGGGCCACCAACCTGCTTTCGCCGATTCATCATCGCTGAACGCCATGCCCGTTGTCGTCATCGGTCTCAGCCATCGCACATCACCCGTTGAGGTGCGCGAACGATTCGCCTTTGCCGAACCCGAAGTGCCGGAAGCGCTGGCCGACCTACGGCAGCGCGGCCTCGCGGAGGAGGCAGTCATCCTCTCGACCTGCAATCGCGTCGAGCTTTACGTCGCCACGCCGCTCGAACCCGGACGCGCGTTTGCCGAGTTGCAACACTTTCTGGTCACCCATCACGCTTATCCCGATCCGGTTCACGACCACCTCTACAAGCTGGCCGAACCGGAAAGCCTACAGCACCTCTTCAAGGTCGCCAGCGGTCTGGATTCCATGGTGCTGGGCGAGACCGAGATTCTCGGCCAGCTCAAGCATGCCTACGACCTCGCGCTAAAGCACAAACACACCGGCGGCCGCCTGAACAAGGCCTTTCAGCGGGCATTCAACGTGGCCAAACACATCCGCACGGCCACAAACATTCAACGCGGCAGCGTCAGCGTGGCGAGCGTGGCTGTCGAACTGGCGGAGAAGATTTTCGCCACCCTCGCCGGCCATCAGGTGATGGTCATTGGCGCGGGCGACACGAGTGAGAAGACCGCCCGCGCCCTCGTTTCCCGCGGCGCACAGGGCATCATCGTCACCAACCGCACGCTGGCCCACGCGGAAACGCTGGCCCAGACGCTGGCCGGCCGGGCCATCAGCTTCGAGCAATGGCCCCAGGAATTCGCGCAGATTGACATCGCCATCAGCAGCACTTCCGCGCCACACTACGTTCTCGACCGCGCCAAACTCGAGCCGTTGATGAAGCAACGCCGCAACCGCCCGCTCTTGTTGATCGACATTGCGGTCCCGCGCGACATCGATCCGGACGTGAATCAGATGGACAACGTCTATCTCTACAACGTGGATGATTTGCAGATGATCGCGAACGATTACCTGCAGCAGCGCCGCGAGGAAGTGGCGCGATGCGAAACCATCATCATCGACAAGGTGCGCGGCCTGCTCAACGAACGCCGGCCGCCGGGATGAACATTGAACCGTATCGAGAACCCTGACTCATTTCCTACAACCATGGCCGATTCGACCATCATTATCGGAACGCGCGGCAGCGCGCTAGCGCTCGCCCAGTCCAACATGATTGCCGCGCAATGCCGCGCCGCCCTGCCCCAGTTCCGGTTTGAGCTGAAGATCATCAAAACGACCGGTGACAAGCTGCAAACCGCCAGCATGGCCCAGGGCGAACTGCCCAAAGGACTCTTCACGAAGGAACTCGAAGTCGCCCTGCTCGACGGGCGGGCGGATTTTGCGGTGCACAGCTTGAAGGATTTGCCAACCGAACTGCCTCCGGGCCTGAAACTCGGCGCCGTCGGCGTGCGCGAGGACGTGCGTGACGTGATGATTTACCGTGCCCAAGGAGCCTCGATGCAGCCGGCGCGGCGCGCCTTCGGCGCCCACATGCAAGTCAGGGATTTGCCGGCCGGTGCGACCGTTGCCACCAGCAGCACACGGCGCCGCGCCCAATTGCTCGCCATCCGGCCCGATCTTAAAGCCGTCGAGATTCGCGGCAACGTCGCAACCCGCATGCAAAAACTCGCCGCCCAACCGGAGCTGGACGCCACCATCCTGGCCCTCGCCGGCCTGAAACGGCTCGGTTATCGTTTGACGCCGGACGGCCGTATTGAGGGCAAGGATGTGCCGACGGGATTGTTGGCCACGATCCTCGATGTCGACTCCATGCTGCCCTGCGTGGGCCAGGCCGCGATTGGCATTGAAGTCCGCACGAATGACGGGCGGATCGACGCCGTGTGCGCCCAGCTCAATCATTTTGAAACCTTCCAATGCGTGACGGCGGAACGCGCCTTCCTGGCAGGAATGGGCGGCGGTTGTCTGGCGCCCGTGGCGGCCTACGCGGAACCTGTCGGCGGGCAAATCAGCATGCGCGCGGTATCCTTCGTGAACGGTTGCCGGCGGGCGGAAGCCAAAGGCGCCATCCACGAGCCCGCCCAGCTCGGCGCGGGCATCGCGGCCAAGCTGAAGTAAGCGGGGCTCACTTCGCCACAGCCATTCTCCGCTTGACCGCATGGCGGCGCGGCCTAGCTTGAGGGTATTCCATGAAAATCATCCCCTTGATCACCTTGGGCCTGTTCTGCTGTGCCATGGCATTCGGACAATTGCCTCCCCAGCCGCCCCGCCCCCTTCAACCGCCGGCGCCGCCGCATCCCGGCCAGCCGCCGACCGCTCCCAGGGACACCGCGAATTACCTCATCACGGTGACGTGGAACGATGCGAAAGCGGGCACCAATTCATTGCAGGTGTTGAGTGCCGAGGGCTCGTTCAATTTGGACACCATCCAGTCCAGCGTGCGCATCAACAACTCCGACATCCCGACCACCGTGAGCTTCAACGGCACGATCACCCCGCTGGGACCCGAAAAAGCCCGGTTGAAAATCTTTCTCGGTCGCACCGTGCCTTACGTCACAGGCACCTACTCCGGCGGCGCGGGAGCGCAATCCTCCAGCTACCAGCAGATGCGCGTCGGTCTCGACTCCACCTTCACCGTCACCTACGACAAACCCATGGTGGTCCAGGCCGACCAGAACGGTGAAGTCTCCGTGCTGGTAAAACGGCAGGGAAATTGAGCGGCCATTTCTTTGCCGAATTTTTGCCAGGCACGGCGCGCGCGTGCCGGATTAAAACTGGTCTTCCTTTTCCTTGAACAACACGTTGAACGTCGTCAGAGAACCGTAGCAACGCGTCACGTATTGCTGCATTTCCACCTTTTCACCATCGGCCAGCTTTTCGTGGGCGTTGATTTTTTGTTCCAGCACACGGAGCTGGTTGCGCACCATGACGATTTTGTGGAAGAAAACTTCCACTGGCACTTCCTTGGTCTGGAGGGTCGGATCCGCAGGATGAAGGACGAGCTTGCCACCGTGCCAGCGTGCACCGAGCTGGCCCACCACGGCATTCGGTTGCTCGAAACCCAGTTTGTCAACCAGCTCGCCCACCGTGCGTTCGATCAACAGGCCAACCGGGATGCTCAACGGGCTGATGACAGCGGTTGCCTCCGCAGGCTCCACGCCGGCCGCCTGCGGGTCCACCGTGTGGAGGCCGGAATCGAATCGCACGTCCGCCGTATGTTCATTGAGCGACTTGACCGCGCCGACCCCATATTGCACGTGCCGCACCTGCATCCCAATCCGCATATCTTCGATTTTCATAGCTTTGCCCGGATTGTGGCCACGGCATTGGTCCGGCGCCACCGGAAAAAAAGAAAACAACTCTCAATTTCCGCGCTTCGGGACCGCCGCTCACTCCGGCCTCCCAGCATCAGGCAGATGACCGTTGCCAAAATTGCGGCTCGAATTTTCGGCCAGCCCGCGCAGTCTGTTCATGATGAACTCACCCATGAACCGGACACGGCGTTTCGGACTTCTTTTGGCGGCAGTTTTTTTCACCAGCATCGCACTGGGCGCGGAACCGGACGCGGCCCGGGTGGCGCAAATTGCAGCCTGGCTGCCCGCTTCACCGCAGGGCGTCGCCCCGTCCATCGCAGACCGTGCCGCGTGGCGTCAACTGGCCGGGCGCCCCGAATTCGCTGACGTTGTTGAGAACGCCGCCCGCCTCGCGCGCGAGCCTTTGCCTGAACTGCCGGATGATTTGTTCCTCGACTACTCGCGCACCGGCAACCGTGATCATTGGCAGAAAGTGGCCTTTGCGCGGCGTGCCCGGGTGCAAACGTTCGTGCTGGCCGAGTGCCTGGAGGACAAGGGCCGGTTCATTGCCCCCCTGGAGGAAACCATCACCGCCCTGTGCGCTGAAAAAACCTGGGTGTATCCCGCACACGATGGGTCGCTCAAAAATTTCCACGGCCGCATCACGGAAATCGATCTGGGTTCGTCAACCTTGGGCGGTGAACTGGCGCTCGCAGATCGTCTTCTGGCCGGCAAGCTGTCACCCGCAACGCACGCCTTGATCCAAACCAATCTCGAACGGCGCATCTTCACCCCGTTTCGCGCCGCCGTGCGCGGCACCGGGCCGCAGTTCTGGTGGCTGACCGGGCGCAACAACTGGAACGCCGTCTGCCTCGCCGGTGTAACCGGCGCCGCGTTGAGCGCGCTGTCGTCGCCAGCCGATCGCGCCTGGTTCATCGCGGCGGCCGAACGTTACGTGCGCAACTTCCTGGGCGGCTTCACGCCGGACGGCTATTGCAGCGAAGGCGTCGGCTACTGGAATTACGGCTTCGGCAATTTCACGACGCTCGCCGAAACCATCCGCCGCGACACCGGCGGCAAAGTGGATCTGCTGGCGGAACCGGCGGCGCTGCGGCCCGCCCAATTCGGGGCGCGGACGGAAATCCTGGCCGGCATCTATCCGAGCATCGCGGACTGCTCGCCCGGGACGCATCCCGACGAAAAGTTGATGGCGTTTCTCGCGCGCCGATTCGGCTTTGCCGTTCCCGATTACGCCAAGAGCAATGGCGACAGGCCTTCGTCGGTGCTGGCGCAAACCCTGATGTATGCAACCGCACCGGACGACCTTCCCCACATCGGCGCCGCCGCGGACGCTGCGGAGCTGGCGTGGCGGACCTGGTTCCCCGACGGTGGGGTGTTGATTTGCCGGCCGGGGCCGACCAACCCCGCGCCCTTTGCCGCCTGCTTGAAGGGGGGCAACAATAATGAAAACCACAACCACAACGACGTGGGCACCTTCATGGTCGTCGCCGGCAAAACCATGGTCATTTGCGACCCGGGCGGGGAAGTTTACACGAAACGCACCTTTGGCCCGCATCGCTATGACAGCAAGGTGCTGAATTCCTTTGGCCACGCCGTGCCGGTCGTTGCCGGCCAGTTGCAACGCCCGGGCGCCGCCGCCCGCGGCGTGGTGTTGCACACCCGGTTCACGCCCGCGGCGGATGAACTGAAGCTCGATATCCGCTCGGCCTACGCCGTGCCGGAATTGACGCGCCTGGAACGCGAATTTGTCTTCCGCCGCGGAGCCGCGCCGGAACTGACGGTGAGCGACAGCATCGCGTTCTCGCGGCCCGAGACCTACGAATCGGCGCTCATCACGTGGGGAGATTGGAAACAGGTGGGCAGCGACGAAATCCTCATCACGGACGGCCGCGATGGCGTGCGCGTGCGCATTGATACGGGCGGTGTGCCGGTCAAAATCTCCAGCGAAACCATTGACGAAGATGTCCACACCCGTCGCCAACCGGTGCGGATTGGCATTCGGCTGACCGCTCCCGTGACCCGCGCCGAATTCAAGCTGCGCATCACGCCTGCTCAATGAATCTGCCGCTCCTCGTGAACCGTTGTGCGCCGGCCCCATTCGCGGCGGGCGCACTCTTGGCCGCTTCGCTGGCAATCGCAGCGAACACGGGGGCCGCCGCTTCGCGTTACGAGGCGCCGTATCCGGTGGCGCTTTCGAAAAAGGGGTTGCAGGTGGAACAGGTGGATGACGCGCTGGCGCTGGGCGTGAAGCAGGCGGCACTGAATTTCAACCTGTCACAGCTCATCGCCCCGCACGGCGAAACGAATGGGCCGGTGTGGGAGGCGGACGGACAACATTATTTCTTCCATCGCGCGTATCTGGAAACCATGGACCGGCAGATCAAGGCGTTGTCCGAGCACGGGGTGGTCGTCACCCTCATCGTGCTGACCTACCAGTCCGCTGATCCCGAGGTGAACCGCATCTTGATCCACCCTCGTTGTGTTCCGGACGCGCCGAATCATCTCGGCAACTTCAACACGGTGACTGCGGAAGGCCGCGGCTGGCTGGCCGCGACGCTCGGCTTTTGCGCCGAACGCTGGTCGCGTCCGGATCAAGCCCATGGCCGGGTGGCGGGCTACATCATGGGCAACGAGGTCAACTCGCACTGGTGGTGGGCGAACATGGGCCACGTCACGATGGAGGAATTTGCCGATGATTACCTGCGCACCGTCCGGCTGGCGCACCAGGCCATTCGTCAGCAATCCAGTTGGGCCCGCGTTTACCTTTCGCTCGAACACGACTGGAACAGGCGCTACCCGGCGGGCGACGCGACGCAGGCCTTTCCGGGCCGCGCGTTTCTGGACTATTTCGCCCGGCGCGCCCGCGAAGGCGGCGACTTTGACTGGAACCTGGCCTTTCATCCCTACCCGGAAAATCTCTTCGAACCGCGCTTCTGGAAGGACCGGACGGCCACCACCAACGTGCTCACCACCCCGCGCATCACCTTCAAGAACATCGAACTGCTGCCCGCATATCTGCGGCGGCCCGGGTTGCTGTTCCGCGGCGAGCCGAGACACCTCATTTTGAGCGAGCAGGGATTTCACACGCCCAAAGGCGACGACGGCGAGGCGATCCAGGCTGCCGCGTTTTGTTACGCCTACAAAAAAATTGAACGGCTGGATGGAATCGATGCGTTCATCCTGCACCGGCACGTGGACAACGCCGCCGAAGGCGGGCTGCTGCTCGGCTTGCGCAGCAACCGGCCCAAGGATGGCGACCCCCACCCCAAGAAGAAAATTTATGACTGCTTTCGCGCCGCGGACACGCCGGATTGGGAACGGGCGTTTTCGTTCGCCTTGCCCATCGTCGGGCTCCGCAGTTGGGACGAGGTCAATCCTTGAGGCGGTTTGAAACGTTCTTTAGCCGGCCGGCGGTCACCCCGCCCATGAACTTGGTCGTGGGACAAGGTGAAGGCGGGCATTGTTCGCGGCCCCGCTCACTTTGCCGGTCAACTTGCCCACTTTGTTCGTCAGCAACGTCATTTGGTTGACTGACAAGGCGACTTTTTCAATCGAAACTCCCGCTTCTTTGCCTCGCAAAGCCGCTTTTTGCCCTGACAGAGCCGTTCTGTGCCCTCGCAACGTCGTTTCCTGCCCTGACAACGTCGTTCTGTGCCCTCGCAACGTCGTTTCCTGCCCTGACAACGTCGTTCTGTGCCCTCGCAATGTCGTTCTGTGCCCTCGCAACGTCGTTTCGTGCCCTCGCAACGTCGTTTCGTGCCCTCGCAACGTCGTTTCG
>DASTWL010000021.1 GCA_035765895.1 Verrucomicrobiia bacterium
GAATGTGCCGGCCTGTTCGATGGGGTTTTGCGTGGCGATGACGAGGAACGGCACGGGCAGGGGATAGCTGGTGTTGCCGATGGTGACCTTGCGTTCCTGCATGGCTTCGAGCAACGCGCTCTGCACCTTGGGTGCCGCGCGGTTGATTTCGTCGGCGAGCAGCAGGTTGGTGAATACCGGGCCTTGATGCGTGCGAAATTTGCCAGTGGCTTGGTCGAGCAATTCGGATCCGAGGATGTCCGACGGCAGCATGTCGATCGTGAACTGCACGCGGCTGAACTTCAAATCCACGGCCCGCGCGACGGCGTTCACGAGCAGGGTCTTCGCGATGCCCGGCACGCCCAGCAGCAGCAAATGGCCGCCGGTCAGCAGCGCGATCATCATGCGCTCGACCACAACGTCCTGCCCGACCACCACCTCGGCCACGCGTTCGCGCACGGCTTGAACAAAATTCCGGTTTGCGTCTTTCATGGGTTTTAGGGAATGCCTGCCGCCGCAGTATGCGGGGCGTCCGCGAACGTGTCACTGATTACTCGTTCGGCTGGTGGTTTGAACGCCGTGGTCACCTGCCAGCCCTCGGGCCGGAAGCGCAATGTGACGGCCCCGGTTTCGCGGGTGCACAACACGCGAACGCCGGACGCGGCCAGGCGCTGGCGCAATCCCAGGCTCGCGCGTTTGGTGGCGGGGAACTGCGAATCTGCCACGACGATGAGTCGCGGCTGGATCGCGGTGATCAAGCCGTCGCACAGGGCTTCGCCCTGCTCGGGCAGGCCGGCGACCACGATGTCTGCGCGGAGGTCGGCCGCCCGCCGCAGCAACGCTTCCTGCCCGGGCCGGCCCAAATCCGCCAGCAACAGCACGCGGGTGCCGAAAAATTCCCCCCGTAAAACGAGCCCGGCATCGTCGGCCTGTGCGAATTTGTCGTCGGCTGCCGGGTGCAGCACGGTCCAGCAGCTCGAGCGGTCGCCGGAGCACAACGTCACGTGTTGCTCCGGCGCTGCCGCCAGTTCGTCCAGAATGGCGCGATACGCGGCCGAACGAAAGCGCACTGGACTCGTGTAAACCGTCGGCGCCTGGAAATCCGCCCGGATGAGGTCGGCGCCGCCAACGTGCTGGAGGTCGCCATGCGTCAACGCCAGCCGTGGCAGGCGGTTGACGCCAAGCGCGTGCAGCAGCGGCTCGGTGACGAACGTGACCGCGTTCGAATTCCCGCAATCGATGAGCCAGTCATCCGCGCGTCCCGGTCCGTCCACCCACGCCGCGTGGCCGCCGCTCAACGGCACAACAGTGACATCGAACTGCGTTCGCGCCCGCTGCCATTCCCAGGCCACGCCCGCCAGCGTGAGAGCGGCGGCGAGTCCGCCCCAACGCCAGTTGGGCCGCTTCCAGAACCAGCCGCTCAGGGCTCCGATCAGCAGCGTGTAGTAAGCGACGTAACCCCACGCCGGCGGTGACGGAACATAGCAAAATGCGCCCGGCAACGTTGTGGCCCAATGACTGGCGTGAACCATCGTGGACATCCAGAACCACGCGCTCTGGTTGAACAGTTCACCCACCCCCGGCAGCCAGCCGCCGCACAGCAGGCTGCCCAGCGCCGAGGCCAGCGCGCAGCTGCTCATCGGCACGATGACGAGGTTGGCCAGCAGGGTCACGGGGCTGAACAGGTGGAAGTAGTGCATCGTCAGCGGCAGCGACCCCAGCCACGCCGCGAGCGATGTGGCAAAACTCATCGTCGGCCAGCGCAAGGCGGTTTCCAGCCAGCGTCGCCAGCGCGGGAGCACCTCCCGGGGCAGGAGCGGATCGTGTGCCAGCAGCCGATCAGCGAGACGCTGCAACGGGGGGACGAGCAGCGCGATGCTCAACACGACAAAGAACGACAGTTGGAAGCTGGCCTGGAAGAGTTGTTGCGGCTGCCAGACCAGAATGATGAGCGCAGCGGCCGCGAGGGAATTGAGCAGGTCGGATGGGCGCCCGAGCGACCAGCCGCCGATGATGATGGTCATCATGATGGTGGAACGGATGGCCGAGGGCTGCCAGCCCGTGGCCGCGGTGTAGAACCAGATCAGTGGAATCACCACGGCGCCGCACCAATGCCGTGGGATTTGCAGAACGCGCAAAATGGCGACGAGCAATCCGGCGATCAACGCGATGTGGAGCCCGGAAATCGCGAAGATGTGCATCGTGCCGGACTTCATGAACGGCGCATACACCTCGTTGGTGAGGCCGGTTTTCCAGCCCAGCGTCATGGCGTAGAGCAGACGCAGGGGCTCGTCCACGGCCGGCTGACCCCGGGCCAGCGTATGCTTGGCCCACGCGATGAAGCGATCGGCCAGCGGAGGGGTCGCGGGCGAAAGTGCCCGCCACGCGTTGGTGGAATACGTCTTCAACTGAAAATAAATCCCCTGCCGGGCGAGATGGACGCGGTAGTCGAACAGTCCGACGGCCACCGGTTCCGGCGGCGGGGCGATGACACCGCGCACTTCCACGGCGGTGCCCCGATACAAATCGTCCAGCCGGTCAGGCGTGGTCGTCAGAATCCGGCCCGTGACCGGAAGCCACGTGGCGCCGCGCTGGAGCGCGGTCAGCCTCACCACGGCGAGCGTGCGAAAGGATTCTTCGTCATCGCGGAGGAACACACGCACGGACGGGGTTTCTTCCAACGTCCCGCGCACGATGACCTCCGCCGGGTCCGACGACACCACGGCGCGGACATCGCGGGGCGAGAGCGTGACCGTGTGCGAGAGCAGATTGATCCAGCCCAGGAGCAGGACGAGGGGCATCAGGAGCCACGGGCGGCCGCGCGGGCAGGCGAGCGCGAAACCCAGCAACGGCCCGGCGATGGCGAAGAGCCAGATCAGGGGTGGTTGCGCCGTTTCCGCCAGCAGCAATCCGGCGGCATACAACAAGGCCACAATCACCAGCGGTCGGCGCATGCAGAATGCGACCATTGAACCAAGATCACCCTGAAAGGCACGCAAAAATCCGGGGCTAACCAACGCTCCCAAACAGTGCGGGAATTCTTACAGCCGTCGGCCAGGAATCCGCCCGGGCGCGATTTTGCAAATTCATGACAACGTCGCCTGGCCGGCCGGGCAGCCTGGACGCCGTGGTGCCAACGCCGCCCGCGGTCAGTTTTTCGTTTCGCGAAAAATTCTTCGTAACAAACCGGGCATAACCGTGTCTGTATGGGATAAGCCGGGGCCAATTTGGTGGGGTGGTTGGGGCGGGGTGACGTGCATGCGTCACCCCGTCTTTGCCCTTGGCGGCACCGGACAGTTCGGGATGGCATTAATTTGCGGGCACGGAGATGAATATTTGCGGCGCGGCACGGTCCAATTCTCCGTCACAAGCGGGGTCGTCATGAACAGGAAGGAATTTTTTCTGGTGGGGTTGGTCGTGGTCCTGATCGGGGTTTATGTGATTTGGTTTACCGACTGGTTCCGCGCCAAAGTGCTCCACATCGAACACTCGCAGCGTTCGCTGCGGGAGGCGTGGAGCGGCAACCGCCGGCTCGATCCCTCTGGCCGGCAGACGCTGGGCAACGTGACCTTTTCCCTGCACCCAAAATGCCGGCTCACGGAGATCAAGGTGGTGCCGCTAGCCGAGTATCGCACCAACAAATATGCCCGGGCCCTGTGGGAGCTGGTTTCCCCGTCGGGTTCGCCGCCCATGGAGGGATTTGCCTACGGCCTGCCGGTCGCGGGGATGCAACCCGCTCAACCCGGACTGGAACCGGAGCCGCTGACGCCGGGCGCCGAGTATCGGCTGGTGGTCAAAGCGGGCAAGCTCACCGGCGAGCATGATTTCAACCTCGGCGGCAGTCCGGCCGCCGGCCCTTAGGCAGCGACAATCAGGCAGCGACAACATGAACGCCAATCAAGCCCCCACGACGGATGTCCCGCCACGGGCGTTCACGCTCATCGAACTGCTGGTGGTCATCGCCATCATCGGCATTCTGGCGGCGCTGTTGATGCCGGCGTTGTCGCACGCCAAACAGCGTGCGCAGGGCGTGCTGTGCTTGAACGACGGCAAACAGTTGATGGTGGCCATGATGCTTTATGGCAATGACAACGACGACTTTTTCCCGCCCAATCCGGATGACGGCAACACGGTGCCGGGCCACAACTGGTGCAGCGGCAACGCCCAGATTGGCGGGCCCAACGAGTTTGACCCGGATGTGTTGAAGGATCCGTCCCGCAGCCTGCTCATCAGCTACCTCTCGGGCAACGCCTCGTTGTTTCATTGTCCGGGCGACCGGCGGACAGGCGTGTATCAGGGCAGCGACCCGGCGATGCGGGGGCGAACCGTGCCGGCGGCACGCACGTTTTCGATGAACCAGGCCGTGGGCACCATTTGTTCCGGCTACAATCAAGTCAGCCTGGGCGGACCGGCGAACCACACGGGGTCGCCCAAAATGTCGGTCAACGGACCGTGGCTGAACAACCAGCACAATCACCAGCGCAACGCGCCGTGGTCCACCTACGGCAAGTTTTCCGCCATCAACGCACCCGGCCCGGCCATGCTCTGGGTGTTGTTGGACGAGGACGTCGCCCGAATCAACGACGCCGCTTTTGCCTTTGGCATGGAAGAGCCGGCGTGGTTTGATGTGCCCGGCACCTACCACAATTCCGGCGCGGGCTTTGCGTTCGCCGACGGGCATTCGGAGGCGCACCGGTGGAAAAAGTCCGGCCGCAAGGTGGGCGCCGGCACGCCGATCACCGATCCGCACGACCGGTTGGATTGGGAATGGATGCGGCAACGCACGTCGGCCCGATGAACTGAAACCACCCCATCGTCTGCGAGGCAATCATGAAAAAGCAGCGCGCGTTCACCCTGATCGAACTGCTCGTGGTCATCGCCATCATCGGCATTCTGGCGGCGATGCTGCTGCCCACGCTGGGGAAGGCCAAGGCGCAGGCGACCAAGATTTCCTGCGTGAACAATCTGCGCCAGCTCGGGCTCGCGATCCGGATGTATCTGGACGACAACGGCGATTTATTCCCGCCGCGGAGCGCCTTCAACACGTGGCCGTCCCGGTTCCATGACGGCTACAAGGACAACCGGCTGCTGCTCTGCCCAAACGACAAGGCCAACCCGCAAAGCTGGGCGGGGGCCGACCCGGCGCACTATCCGAACGACGGCCTGCCCCGCAGCTACATCATCAATGGGTGGAACGATTACATGAAGGACACGCTCACCCGCCCGCAAATGGACGCCTACATGGGCTCGACCTATCCGGGCTCCATGAAGGAGTCGGCCATCGCGTTGCCGGTGGATACCGTGGTGCTGGGCGAGAAGAAAAACACCTCGCCGCACTTTTACATGGATTTGCTGGAGGCGGAGCCAGGCGGCGTGGTGGGCAATGATTTGTTTGAGCTGGATCGCAGCCGGCACAGCGGCACCGGGACAGAGAACTCCGGGACTGGTGGCGCCAATTACCTCTTTGGCGACAGCAGCGTGCGGTTTGTGCGCTTCGACCGCATCCTTGGTCCGCTCAACCTCTGGGCGGTGACGCCGGCGGGCCGCATCAATTACGCGGCCGCGCCCTGAACGCCGGCCGTTCGGCCGGCTCACGGTTCGAGCGGCTCAAAGACCGGCGCGTTGGTGTCGGAGTTCGGCTCCTGCATCATCTCCTTCAGTGACTTCATCGGGTGCAACGGCGCGAGGAACATGCGCGGAAGGAAATAGATGGGCTCGGCCTTGGGGTTGGCGAGCGTGCCGGTGACCCGGTATTCAAACAGCTTGCTGACGGGCCACAGGGCGGTGCTCATCAGCCGGCCGAAGAACCAGGTGTCCCGCAGCAATTCCGCCTGGACGCGCGCATCGATGCGCATGCCGAAATCCACCGTGCCGGCGTATTGCAGGCGCATGGCTGAGGCGCGGATGTCCAGATCCTTCGTATAAATGACGCTGTTGGTGATCGTGTAGGTGCCGCGTGCTTCGCTGGCGCGGCTGTTGCCGATGCCGGGCACCACGCTGTTCATCACCGAAGACATGATGCCAAACACCGGCGTGTCCCAAATCAGCCCGTTGAGCAGGCTGGCCTCACCGTGACCGTTCCACGAATGGAAATCATGCGTCTCGGCATTGGTGATGACCAGCGTGCCGGACAACGCGCCTTCGAGCCGGTTGGTCGGTGAATGCAAATCCACCATCAACGCGTGCAAATCCGTGTTGGTGATGGCCACGGCAAACCGGAAGGGGGTCCGGTCGTGCTCATGCACGTCGAACCACGCATCACCCCGCGCCTGACCGCCGTAGAACGCGGCCGTGATGTTCGTCAGGGTGACGCTTTCGTGGGCCCAGTCGATGTGCCCGGCGATGTGCGGCAGGTTGAAGCGCAGCCAGCGGAACGGCCCGCCTTCCAGGTCGAAATGCAGGTCGGCGTCAGCCTCGCCTTTCAGCGGAATCACGCCATGGACGCGGGCCACGGGCGGCTTCAGAAATTGATAATGCTCCACGGCCGCCGCGGTCTTGGGGCCAATGGCCGTGGCAATGACCATCGGGTCGGTGTCGCTGAAACCGTTCGTCAGGTAGGCCCGGTTGTTCGCAAAATCAAACCGCAGGCCGTCCGCCTCGGCGCGTTCGGTGCCACGCCGGACGAGCGGATGAATCACATTCAGCACCTTGTTTGTGTAATCCAGCGAGGCTTCAAGCCAGTCGGCATGCTGCGCGCGGAAGCTGAAATTGGTCCACGTCACCTGACCACGCGCGGCCAGCCGGTCGTGATCATACCAGCGGCCGAGGACTTCCACGTCCAGTTGCGGCGCCGTGGTGTATTCCAAATATGCGAGCCCGCGCCGGCCCTTCTCGCCCAGTTGATCCTGGAGCAGGCGCGGATCAAACGGCCCGCGCAATTTGATGTTGAAGTCGTGGCTGATCTCGTCGGACTGGAGGTTCACGAGCAATGTGCCCTCCGGCCGGGTCAGGGCGAGGTCGGGCAGATGCCAGACGCGGTTGGAGTAGGTCAAATGCGTGACGGCCGTGAGCGCGCTGATGCCGCGATACGCTGCGTTGGTGACCTGCACCGAGCCTGCCAGCACAATGCCCGGCTGCACTTCGCCGCGCCAGTCGGGCGTGCGGTTGGTCCATGCGGGCAGCGTCAAATGTCCCGCCAGCTCCAGAGCCGGCGGTTGGTGCAAGGTGAAATGATCCAGCCACGCCCGGCTTTTCTCGGTCAGCACCGGATCCAGCTGGCGCAGGTCAAAGTGCGTCTGGCCGGCGAACTCCAGCCGCCGGGACTGCACGTTCGCCGTTGCGCGTGCCGCAAAACCACCCTGCGGCAGGCGGACTTGCAGGTTGGACAAGGTCACTCCCGGCGCTTCCCACTGGAGGGCGACGCCGAGTTGGGGGAGGGCGATGTCGTGCACGGTGGCATTGGTCAGGGCGGCCGTCACCTCCAGGGCGTAGGGCAGCAGCTTGGACCACGGCCCGAGCGCGGGATCGGGTGGTATGTTGTTCGACGCGGGCCGGAAGTGAACCACCGCGGAGCCGCTTCCGGTTTTCGCCCAGCGCGAAGTCATGTTCTCGCCGTGCAGGTCAATCTCGCCCGCGACCGGCACGGCGTTGGTCTGGCTTTGAATCCAGTCCGCGTGGGCCCGCAGCGAGCCCGCGGAGGCCCACTCGGTTTTCACCTCCCCGGCCTGCAGCGTGCACCAGCAGCGCAGCCGGTTGGTGTCATCCATGAACCGGGCGACGTTCAGGTCGAAATTCAAATTGCGCAGCGCTGCCCACCGCGTGCTGGCGCGTTCGGCAACCAGGCTGAGTTCCGCGGCATGCGGCGCATTGGTTTGGGCGGGCAGCAACTGCGCCAGCAGGACGCCGTTTTGCAGCTCGCCCCACGGCGTCAACGCGCCGGCGGCGTTCAGCGAGAGCGCGCCGCCGAAGCTTTCCGGATCCTTCGCGTCGCCGGTCAGGCGCAGTTCAAACTCCGGCGGCCGGATGAAGTGAATCTGCTGCAACAGGTCGTGGAAGGCGCGCAGACGTGCGGCCGCGCCGCGGGACGGGCGTTTGCCCTGGCCGTGAAACACCGGCCATTCGCGGAGCGCCGAAGCGTTGAAGATCTGGCCCGTGGCCTGGAAGTGCGCCCCCGCAAAATCGGCCTGCAAATGGTCGAGACGCCATTCATCGTCCGGGAGGAATCGCAGCGTTCCCGTGAGGTTGGTGAGGCTCAGTTCGCGCGCGGGTTCATTGGTTCCGCCGAGGTTCCACACCACATTGCCGCCGCGCAACGTGATGCCGCGCACCTCCGCCTTGAGGTGGACCAGCGCGGCATAGTCCAACTGCACGTCGGCGGAGCGGGCAGAGAAGCGCGGGAGGGTTGTGGCATTCGTGCCCACCACGCGGACATCGTCCGCCACAATGCCGCGATACCAGCGCAGCCGCAGGCGGGAGAACTGCACGTCCACACCGCGGGCGCGCAGGTTTTCAAGCACCGGGCGCTTGACGAAGCCGGGCAGGCCGATCTGGTTGAGATACGCGCCGGCGCAGACCAGCACCAGCAGCAGCACCAGCACGGTGATGCGGCAGCGCCGGAAATAAACGCGGAGTCGCTGCCAACCGGTGCGCCGGCGTTTGCGGTGGGAATCAGAGCTCACGGACGGGAATGCTCAAGTAGGTCTGGATGTATTGGTAGGTGTCCCACGGGAATTCGAACACCCACGGCTGGCCGTCAATGGTGGTGGTGGCGTAGGGAAACTGGGAGGGGGCGGTGCCGCCGAATTCCAGCGTGTGCTGCGAGCCGTCCTTCATTTCAAACGTCAGCCGGTGCACCGGATTGGTAAAGCCATACGTGGCGCGGTTGAAGTCGCCGTGGGCCGTCCAAAAAGCGGCGTTCAAATCGCCCACGCGATGGACGGTTTCCTCCACGGCAAAGGGGTTGATGCTGCCGAACGAGTTCGTGCCGAGCGACCAGGTGCTGGTGCCGTTGCGAACCAGCTCGCGCGTGCGGCCGCCCTGTTCGATGCGCACGCGGGCGACGTCGCTTTCATTGAAGTGCCAGATGCGGCGCGGCCGCAGCTCCCAGCTGGCCCGCGGCAGGATCTCAAAGTCAGCCCGGCGAATGGCGTAAACCGACTTCTCGTCGGTGCGTTTGCAGTAAACACGGTCGGCTTCGTTGGTGCCGAACAACAGCCCGAGCCGGGTGGCGTTCGTGCCGCTGCCCGTCACGAGCGTGCAGGTCACGCGCGGGGGCGCCAGTCCGTAGGAAGGCAGATCGGGTTCGGCGACCACGTCCTTGACAAATTGCACCACCTCGGCGCGGGCCAGGGTGGTGAGGATCAGGTTCATGTAGTTGGTGTCCGCGACGAAGCCCTGGGGTTCCACGCGCCAGTTCTGATTGGTCTGGCGCACCAGCGTGAACTGGTCCACGCCGCGAACCTCGAGGGCGTCCGGCAGCGCCGTGAAATCCACGAGATGCCGGTCGCGGAAATCGTCCGGCCCCAGCCGCCACTCCGCCAGGGCTTCCTTCGGCACGGCCAGCACATTCTCGTGGCCGGAGCGTCGGGCGTAGATGAGCTTGGCGTTGTTGGTCGGGCTGCGGCCGAATTGCAGTGCGGCCACCGGATTGGTGCCCTGGGCCAGGGTGATTTCAAGGTCCGGCGGCTGCAAACCGTAGGCGTCCAGATCGGCGCGCGGATCGTCGGTGACGAATTCCTCGGCGCGAAGCGTTTCGAGATTGGTCAGCATGCTGTCGATCAACGCGCTGTTCGCCCGCGACTGCAGCCGCACCAGCCGCCACAGTTGGTTGGTCCTGTTGCGGGCGAGTTCGAGCGTGCGTGAACCGTTGTTGACAAGGAGGCGGTCAAAGTGGAGCGCCGGCCAGTTGAGCAGGGCGGTGTCCCGCCAGTCGTCCGGCTTCTGGGGCAGGGCGGTGAGGAGGTTGGTCGAGACGAGGTGAATGCCCGGCACACCGACGACTTCAACGAACACCTGGTCGCCCGGGCTGGTGCGGGCGCCGATGAGCACCTGCCGCCGTTCGGCACCGCTGGACAGGATCAAGGTGGCCAGCGGGTCGTCGAAGCCAAACTCGGTTTCCGCGTTGGGATGGTCCAGCAGCTCCCGCGGTGTGAGCGTGGAATCGGGCGAAAGCCGGGCCAGGGTGGTGAGCAGACCTTCCACCGCCTCGGTGCGGGCCGGATAGGCGAGCGGCCTGGTCAGTTCCCAATTGTCATTGGTGCGGCGGACCATGATTTCCGGCTGTTTGGCGGACCGCACCTGGACGGCGGTGATGGTGCCGGGCTTGAATCCCGGGAGCACCAGCTTCGGGGCCCGTTGCGGGCCGGCCACGAACTTGTCGTAGCCCAGAATGAACCCGAAGAGCAACGCGGCCACTGCCAGAAGAAGCCAGGTGTTTTTCGTGTTCATGCCGGTTCGTCGTTTCGCCGTGCCGTGGGCCAACCCGTCCGTGTTCCTAACTGCGCCGCCGCAGCCAGACCAGGAGCCCGGCCAACAGCACCGCGCCGGGCAGGGCGGCGAGCAGCAACAGCTCCGCCGATTTCATCTGCGTCCGCGTCATGACCACGGTGAATTCCTTCACCGGGCGCGGCCCCAGCCCCTGCAACATTTCCGTCCGGTCGAGCAGCCAGTTCAGGGCGTAGCTGGCGAAGTCGCGATTCCCCGCGGAATCAATCATCAGGTTGCTGAGAAACAGCGAGTCGCCCGTGACCACGATGCGGGTGGTGCCGCGCTCGGACGTCACGCCGGTGACGGCGCCCTTCTCGACGGCGACCGCCACGGAATAGGAGCGCGGCGGCAGGTTGGTCTGGCCGACGACGATGGACTTCGGCCCGGTGAAGGCGAGTTCTTCGACCTTGGGCGCGTCGGCCGCCGCCGTGGCGGAGTCGATGCGCGACACGGCGCGCGGCAGAATCATGTGGATGCGCGAATTCAAGAGGGCATTCACCACGGGATGTTTCGAGAACCGGCTGATCAGGATGTCCTGGCCGCGGAGCGAATTGTCGTCGTCCTGAATGATTTTGCCGGTGACATCGACGCCCCATTTGGCCAGCAATTTTTCCAGGCCCAGTTCCTTGTTCACGGAGGTGCAGTCAAACAACGCGAACAGCCGGCCGCCGGATTCGAGATATTTTTCAATCTTGTCCAGTTCCACGTCCGGAATCGGGCTTTGCGGGCCGGCGATGATGAGGACGCTGCATTCGGCGGGGACGGTGTTCGTGCCGAGCAGACTGATGGCGGCCACCTGCAAATAGTTTTGCTGGACCACGGAAATGAACTTCATGTAGCCCATCTGGTCGTCCTCCTTCTGGGCTTCGCGTTCGCCGTGCCCGACAAGGTAGCCGGCCAGCAGCGGCTTGGGATTGATCACTGCGCGCAGGATGGCGGAGAACATCATTTCGCCCTTGAAGGCCACCGGCTTTTTGCGGAACTCGCGTTCCTTTTCGTTCGGCACGGATTCAAGGGAATACTCCGTGAGTGCATCGCCGTTCACGACGCGGACATGATTGTTGCAATCAAAAATGACCAGATCCTTGTCGGTTGGTGCGGTGAAGAAGTCCTTGTATTTGGTCTTCACGGCCTGGGCGCCGGCGGTGTCGCGCGTGTAGTCCACGGTGTTGACCGTGATCTTGGGATTGTGCAGGTGATACTCGTTCACCAGCGCCGCCACGGTGGTGAACATGGGCTCCTCCTTGTCGTAATACAGCGTGACCTTGACGTTGTTGGTCACCGACTTGAGGAGGCTGAGCGTTTGCGCTGACAACTCGATGCGGGTCTGGGAACTGAGGAACAGCCGGCGGAAGAAGAAATTCCGGCTGATGTAATTCAGCATGACGACGATGGCCAGCGTGGCGGCCAGGCCCACCAGCACGCTGAACCCGATGCCCCATTTGCGTCCCGGCGAAAAGCTGGGGGTGTGTTGAGATTTGGCGGCCATGTTATTTCCAGCGTCGGCTTTCGACGACCCGCAGCGTCAGGAACAGGAAGAACGCCGTGAAACTTGCGAAGAAGACCACGGACCGCGTGTCCACCACACCCCGGGCAAAGTCATGCATCTGATCGAACAGGGCCACGCTGGAAAGCAGTTGCGCCGCCCAGCCGGCCGAGATGGGCAGTTGCGTCGGCAGGAAGCTCAGCAGGAACAGGCTCGTGCACAGCGCAAAACTGATCATGGCGGCTATGGTCTGGCTGTGCGTCAGCGACGAGGCAAAACAACCCATCGACAAGAACAGCGCGCCCACGAGCAGGATGCCCAGATACGTGCTGCCCAGCGCGCCCCAGTCCACCGGGCTGTGATCACCGGTGAAGTGGCGGATGATGGCGAGGCACGCGAGCATGGGCAGCCACATGACGAGGTAAAACAGCAGGGCGGCCGTGAATTTGGCCAGCACCACCTGGCCGTCGCGCACCGGCGCCGTCATGAGGGTTTCGTAGGTGCCGGCAAATTTTTCCATCGCGAACGTCCGCATCGTGATGACCGGCGCCGCCAGCAGGAGGATGATCCAGAAGAACGGCGTGACGTAGAACATTTCCGTGATCGGCATCGGCGACGGCTCGTTGATCAGCTGCGTCAGCATCATGACAAAGCTGAACCCGGTCAAAAAGGTGGCCGCGGCCACGATCACGTAGCCGGAAAGGGAAACCAGATACGACGCCAGTTCACGGCGCGTGAGCGAAAGAAAAACCTGCATCAGCCCTCATCCTCCTCGTTTGGCCGCGTCACCTGCACGTAAATGTCCTCCAGCGAATGCCGGTTCCGGGTCAGTTCCCGCAGCGCCCAGTCGCGGCTGCGCGCAATCTGAAAAATCGCCGCCCGCAAATCCGCGCCGTCCCGCGGCGTGATGGCGCACCGGAAAAACGCGCCGTCCAGCGGGGAGACGTCGAACTGCTCGATCTCGGGCATGGCCGCCCAGCATTCCCGCAGCTGGGCCTCGGGCGCGGCCAGTTCGGCGATGATCTGGCTGCTGCTGTTCATCCGGTGCTGCAATTGTGCCGGGGTGTCGGCCGCCAGAATCTTGCCATCATACATGATGAGCACGCGGTTACAGGTCATCTCCACTTCGGGCAGGATGTGCGAGGAAATCAGCACCGTGTGATTGTCCGCCAGGCTCTTGATGAGCTGCCGCACGGCCCGGATTTGATGCGGGTCCAGCCCGATGGTCGGTTCGTCAAGAATGATGAGGTCCGGTTCATGGAGCAGGGCGTCCGCGAGGCCGACGCGCTGCCGGTAGCCTTTCGACAAGGTGCCGATGATCTTCCGCGCCACGTCCGTCAAGCCGCACTGGGTCAGCACCGTGTCCACCCGCTCCCGCGTCCGGCTGCGGCTCATGCCCTTGATGCGCGCGCGAAACCGCAGGTATTCCCGGACGCGCATTTCCGTGTGGAGCGGATTGTTTTCGGGCATGAACCCGATCCGGCGCCGCACTTCCAGGGAATCCCGGAAGACATCGAGCCCGGCGACGCGCACCGTGCCGGCGGTGGCCGGCAGGTAACTGGACAACACGCGCATGGTGGTGCTTTTGCCCGCGCCGTTGGGACCGAGCAGGCCGACGATTTCGCCCCGCTCGACGGTGAATGAAATGTCATCCACCGCGGTATGGCCGGCATACCGCTTGGTGAGATTGGCGACTTCGATCATAAGCCTAAAGGCATTGTCAGAACGCGCCAAGGGTATGCAACCGCCGGCGGTTCGGGCGAACAAAAATTGTCAGCGCACTTTCAGGTCCAGCTGGGTCCGGACCAGGTTGATGAAGCCGTTGCCGAGGTTGCGGGGCACAATCAGGTTGAGCGTCGCGGTGTCGCCCGTTTGCTTGCCGGTGAACGCCAGGCCGCAATCCAGCAGGTCCGCGACGCCGGTGCCGTCCACGCCTTCCAGCAGCACGCCGCTCTTGAGTCCCGCGGCGGCCGCGGGGCTGCCGGCTTCAACCGTGTCCACCAGCAGCCCGTCCGTGCTGGAGAGGCCCAGGCGCGCGGCCGTCTGCGGATTCAGCTCCCGCAGCGTCAGGCCGGTTTTCTGTTTCAACATGTCCTCGAACGGCATCATCCGCACCTTGATGCTGCGGCGCTGGCCGTCGGTTTCCGTGACGAGGCTGGCCACATGATTTTCGCTGGCGGCCATGGCGCCGTTGAATTCGACGACCGTGGCCACGGGCTTGCCGTTGACTTCGAGGATGTGCATGCCGCCCTGCAAACCGGCCAGCGCGGCCGGGCTGCCCGGCTGGACGTCCGCAATCGTCAAGGGCGTCGATCCGGCCTGCACGTGCGCGCCGAACCACAGCGAATAGGTCACCTCGGGCGAAAAGAACTGCGAAATGGCCAGCGAAACCTGCTTCACGGGAATGGCAAACCCGATGCCCTGGCCTTCACGGTAAACGGCCACGTTGATGCCGATGAGCTCACCCCGGAGGTCCACCAGCGGGCCGCCGCTGTTGCCGGGATTGATGGCGGCGTCGGTCTGGAGCCAGTCGGCGATGTTCAGCGGCTCGTTGCCGGTGGCCGGGCGCCGGTTTTTGGAGCTGAGAATGCCGCGGGACACGGACACGCCCAGGCCGAAGGGATTGCCCAGGGCAATCACGGTTTCGCCCAGCATCAAATCATCCGGCCGGGCAAATTTGATCGCCTGAAACTTCTCGCCGGGCTTGGCTTTGATCTTGAGCAGCGCAACATCGCTTTTCTGCGTGGCGACAATTTTGTCCGCGTCATACACCCGGCCATCGGCGAGTTTCACCTGCACGCGGCTGCCGCGGCTGACCACGTGCCAGTTGGTCAGGATGTAACCGTCCTCGTCGATGATGACGCCCGAGCCCAGGCTGTTGAGCTGTTCCTCGGTGCGCGGCTGGGCGGGTTGCAGGCCGAAGAATTCGCGCCGCAGGTCCTCGTAGTAATCGTGATACTCGACCAGCCGCGAGGTGGCGATGTTCACGACGCTCGGCAACGTCCGCTCCACGGCGGCCACCGTGGCGTCGCGCCGGATGTCGAATTCCGGCGCTTCCGGCAGGCCGACGGTCACTGCGGCGCGGGCGGGCAGGACGCTCCAGCCGAACACGGCCGCAGCCATCGCCCCCAGGCATTGGCGCCAAAAAAACCTGTGTTTCATACTCATTATCAACAGTCAAAATGCCGGGCGGTTGCGTTCAATCATTTTCCGGTCCAGCCGGCCGGTGGCTTGACTTTGCGCAGCGCCTGGCCCAAAAGCAATTCGCGTGTCCCTCGCCGGCAACAGTTTCTACGCCAGTTGGCGCCGCCCGGCCGGCCTCCCGCCTGCGTTGCGGGAAGGCGGAGCGCCGCCGGAGCAACTGCTGCAACACATCTGGCAGCAACAGCGCCTGCGCCGCGAGCACCTGAGCACCTTGGACGGGCGGCCCGTGCGAATCCTTCACCCCGGCTTTCACAATCGCGAGGGCGGCCCGGATTTTCGCGGCGCCGTGGTGCAGTTCGGGGAGGCCCTGCCGGTGAACGGCGACATTGAAATCGACCTGGAGGTCAACGGCTGGCACGCGCACGGCCACGACCGCAACCCGGCGTTTCGGTCCGTGATTCTGCATGTGGTCTGGTCGGCCCGGAAAACGCCCTCGTCCGGTCCGCCGGTGTTGTCCGTCGGTGCGGTGCTGGATTCGCCCCTGGCCGAACTGGCGATTTGGCTGGGCGGCGCACCGACCGGCGGCCTGCCTGAAGCGCTGCAAGGCCGTTGTGCTGCGCCGCTCCGGGAATTGGACCACGAACCAATGCGGGCGCTGTTGCAACAAGCCGCGCAGGTTCGTCTGGCCGCCAAAGCCGCGCAGTTGGCGGCGCGCGCCCGTGACGCCGGCTGGGAACAAAGCCTGTGGGAAGGTTTGTTCCGCGCGCTGGGTTACAAGCACAACTCCTGGGCAATGCAACGGCTCGCCGAATTGCGTTCGCGCTGGTTTGCCGGGGCCGACTCTGTGGCCGGCCTGCAAGCGCGCCTGCTCGGCGTTGCCAACCTGCTGCCGCTCGACCTCACCCGCGCCCGGCCGCTGGCGGACGGCTTTGTGCGGCAGCTTTGGGACCGCTGGTGGCGCGAGCGAGACGTCTTTACGGATTGCCAGTTGCCGCGCCCGCTCTGGCGCCTGCACGGCATTCGTCCGGTGAACCATCCGCAGCGTCGCCTGGCGCTGGCGGCGCACTGGCTGATGGACGACGGCTTTGTCGGCCGGCTCGAACAATGGTGCGCCGATCAGGTTGTGGGGACCGCGGCGTCAGGCGCGGGCAGGGAGGCGCGAAGCAATGGAGGCACGCCCGCGCAACGGGTTCATTCGCTGGCCCGCGTGTTGCAACCGGCGCGGGACGATTTCTGGACGCATCATCTCACGCTGCGTTCGGCGCGAGCGCCGCGGCCGCAGCCGTTGCTGGGCGAAGCGCGGGTGACCGACCTCGCCGTGAACGTCATTCTGCCGTGGCTCTGGGCCCGCGCGGCGGAGGGCGGCAACGCCGCCTGGCGGAACGCGCTCGAAACGTGTTATCACACCTGGCCCGCGGGCGAGGACAACGCGACGCTCAAGCTGGCCCGGCAAAGGTTGCTCGGCGGCGCCCCGAGGTTCCGCACCGCGTCGGCCCAGCAAGGCTTGCTGCAAATCGTCCGCGACTTCTGCGATCATTCCAACGCGATCTGTGCCGATTGCCGCTTCCCGGAACTGGTGCGGAGTTTTGTGAGCTGAGAAACGGCCCAAAAACCTCCGCACGTCATGACTCTCGATGTCCAGCTCCAGCCCTGCCCCTCGCCCGCGGGAATCCCTTCTCCGCTCTGGGGAGACCCGAGCCGTTCGGGGGACGCCGAGGGGAATTCGCAGCAGCGAAGGCCGGGAGGCCGAACGAGTGGGGACGTGAGGGAGTCAACGTGGCCGCAGGCCGGAGAAAGCGCTGTAATGGCATCAAGCGTGGTTGGTTTGGAAAGTAACACGCTTGCGCTTTGAGTAAAAAATCCTTTTGGCATAAATTTTCCCTCCCTCTCAGCTATCAACCAAAAACCATCAACACCGCCAGCGGTTGCGCCGCAACGATGCGGTGACGCGCGTTGAAGTATTACCGGGCCAGAGGCTGCAAGGCCTGCCCGCTGAAAAGCCAGTGCACGCGGAACCAACAAAACCGCACGCTCACGCGGGAGGCGAATGAACACCTGATGGAAGCGATGGCGCTGCGGATGAAACAACAGCCGGCGAAGTTCCGGTTGAGGAAGCAACTGGCCGAACATCCGTTCGGCACGCTCAAGCGCTGGTTCGGCGACACGCACATCATGTTGAAAGGACTCGCCAAAGTGCGGACCGAATGGAGCCTGATGACACTGGCCTATAACGTCAAACAAGTTGTGGGACTCACGCCCCAAACAACGCAGGAATGAAGAGCAGCCACCATGAAGACCTATCTACTCCGCCACCCCAAACCTGTCGAGCCGCGAAACGAACGCCAGAACTCAGCCACGCCCGGCCGGCGACGTGAACCGCGAAAGCGGAACTGAATGCGCCATCCGGCGTGGGCTGCAGTGATCTGGTTCGGCAATGTCGGTCTCATTTGGTCAGCAGTTTGAAATCTCCACCCGCCGCTTTCCGCTTCCGAACCGCTGCCAAATCCTTCTCGCTCTCCTCATTGGGGAACAACTCATATGCCCGCGAATACTGTGCCTCCGCATTCGTAACGTCACCCATTGCCAAGTAGATCGCTCCCAAGCAGGCATGCCCGTAGTAATAATTCGGTTGGCTGGCGACCAGAGTCTGCCCCATGGATACCGCCTTCGGAAAATCCTGGCGTCTCATTGCCGTCGTGACCTGGTCCCATGAATCTGCCTTCGATAACCCTCGTATAAATCCAGCATAGAAGGGAGGCACCGAGCCCAAGGTGATAAAGATCAGAATCACGTAAAACACGTGCTTGAGCTTGCGAAGCTCAACCAAAATCTCCCGATTGATGTCCTCACTCATGTGACGTGCGATTTGTTGCCGAATACCCCAGGCTCAGCGACGGCCGCGGCGGCGGCGATGGAGCGCACGGTGCGCTCACGCACTCCCGCAATGCTCGAATGCACGGCGGAGAGGCCGTTCGCGGCAGCACGCTGGTTAGACATCGTCATAAAATCTCAACGTCCATGCTTCCGAAGCGGCAAGACGAAAATACCGAGGACAGCGCCGGCGCAACCCGCAACAAGAGCACGCACCCAAAACAAATCGAACTCTCCTCGCATTCCCATCAGAACTCCGAAAAGAACGATGCCACAAATGAAACGCGCAATCTGTGCTGGCTGAAATTTCGGCGCTTCTTGCTTCTGGTCCTCACTCATGGATTCGTGTGCTCCTGTGGGCATCGCCGCCTAGCCCGTATGGCTTTCGTTGAAAGTGGAAGCGGTGTCTGCTTTCCGGAGCAAACGTGGGTTGCGACCTGCGGTGCAGGTTGCCGGGCCACCGGTTAAGGGATGCACGTCCCAGACAACACCGGAATGAAGTTCCGCGGCCATGCAGCCCTATCTACTCCGCCCGACCCCGTCCGTCCAGCGCTAAACCGGCCGCGAGCCGGAATGCCGAGCCTCGCCCGGCCCGCTGTTTCAACCTGACCAACCATCCGCGTCCCCCTCACGTGTGCCCCGGTTGAACAAGTGTCCGGCTCAGTGGTTATCTGGCGTGCTCTGCGATGGCTGGCGGCGTGACCGCCTTCGCGGACTCGGTGCGGGCTAAACTTGCCGGCGCTTCCGCGGGTTCGGTTTCATCGGGCGAACTCAAGCGCGGTGCCGGGCCTGCCAGTCCAGAAACAGGGCGCGCACATGTCGCTCGGCAGCGCTCTTGCGCAGATCGAATTGCTGATTGTAAGCCGTCCGGGTGGGATACAGATGCTTCGGATTGTCCTTCGTGCTGCGGGCATCCACCGCCAGCAGATCGTGGTCCGGCAGGCAGCGGCGCGGAGCCAGCTCCGCCTTGGACTGAATGTCATCCGGATAGGTCGTGAACCAGCGCCACCATTGCCCGCTGATCAATTTCCCCTGCCAGCGCACCCGCGTCTCCGCCTCCGTTAACGCTGGCTTGCGGTTGTTGATGTCGAAGCGGGCACGATCAAAGACCGCGTCCTGGTTCATGCCCGGATCCAGCGGATGCGCCGGATCGTAGAGCGGCAATGCGTCGGACTTCGGCGGAACGACATGCGCGTAAAGCGTGTGCGCGTAGAAATCGGCCACCGTATGACAGGCGCGCCCCAGATCGCTCACATCGCCGCTGTTCAGCCGGTCCTGAATGCGCCGCCAACTCTCCTCAATGTAGGCGAAATCGCAGTGGTCGCGCGGGTCGTAGCTCAGGACATTCGCGTCCAGCGCAAGGCTTGCCGCTTTCACCGTGAACCGCTCCAGCCAGGAGAGCTCCTTCATCTGGTTGTCAAAGATGTCGTTGTGGACCCCATGGCGAAGGCGGGATCGTAGTTCTTCCAAAACCGGCGCCGGCCAAGATAGGTATCCAGCTCACTAACGGACTTTTCGCTTTTGGGCCCATGCACCTGCCAGAGGTGATCGCGATTGAAGACGAACAAGGGTTGATATTCGTAGGTGGCGCCCGCCACCGGTGCGGCGGGCTTGACCGGTGATTTCGCGCGCAGGTGCTGGTCCACCCGTTCCATGGGATCCAGAATCATCCACGCGCCGCCCTCCAGTTGATACATCACCCACGCATGCGCGTGCCGGCGTGGCCGCCCGTTCGGATGGGTTTCCACCAGGTGACCGAACGCCAGCCGCAGGCAGCTCTGGCTGATGCCGGCTTCGCCCAGTAGCGCCACCAACAAGAACGCCAGATCCTCGCAATCGCCGCCGCCGTTCGCCAGTGTCTCGGCCGGCAGCAGCCACGCCTCCCGCCCGCGTTCTTTGGCGGGCCGGTGACTGAACCGGCCGAACGCCTCGATCACGCAGCGCATGCGCCAGTCAAAACTGCCCGGGCGACCGACGAAGAACCTTTCCCGTTCCGGAACCGGCCGGCGGTCCACGATGCTGTGAAGAAAGAAATGCCGCACCTCCGCGCTGTGCTCGATGGCCAGGAACTCGCGCACATCCATGTTCAACGACGTGCGTTTGCTGCCCGGCACCTGGCGCGCCGCCGTGACAAGCGGCGGGACGATCTGGTCACCGGCCCAATTGTAGGCGAACGTCCGTTCAACCCGGCTGATCTTCAGGCACATGAGAGTTTGGGGTTGTTGGTTTCAGAGACTTACCATTCTCCCTTGATTTGAGCGCAATGGGAATGCGGGAAAAGAATTCTGCGCGGCAGAAGGGCAAAGACGATCCAAATCCCCGCTCAAACCTTTGTCTTTCCGCATAATATCGCGGGCCGACTTGAGCAACGCTCCGAGTGACGGTGCTGTAGTTGGCGAAGGCATTGGACAGGATAAACCGGATTTACAGGATAAAATCTTTTGGCAACGGTTTGGGGCGATAAGTCCGCGTCTTGCGTTTAAATTCCAGCCGCTCCGCGCCGAAATTCAGCAGCAGCCCAATCTCAATGCCCGTGGCCGTGAGATAATTGACCAGTTGCACCTCGTTGGCTGGCGCGAGCGCCTGGTTGGCCTTCAATTCCAACATGACCCGGTCTTCCACAAGCATGTCTGCCGAAAATTCGCCCACGGCGACGCCATCGTAGTGAACCGTGATGGCCTTCTCACATTCGACCTTCAATCCCGCCTTGCCTAGTTCGTGTGCCAGTGCCTTTTGATACACTGATTCGAGAAAGCCCGGCCCAAGTGTAGAGTGGACTTTCATTGCACAGCCGATGATTTTTTCTGTCAGCGCTTGATCTTCCATAGTTTTGGACGGGATTAACAAGATGGACAGGATGACGGCCGGATGAGGTTTCCCGCGCTGCTCGGCCTCTGTTTTGAAATCCTGTAAATCCTATTCATCCTGGCTTTGCTTTTGACAGGATTAACAAGATGATCAGGATGCAAATATTTGAAATCTCCATCGCCGGTGCTTCTCCGGTTTGAATCCTGTAAATCCTGTTCATCCTGTCTCTTGTTTCCGCCATTGAGCCCCTTGTCCTTGCGCATGATGTCGCGCGCGGATTTGAGCAATGCGCCGAGGGATTGGGCGGTGGTCGGGGCTTGAGGTGCTGGTTTTGCCATCGGCTAAGCCGCCTACAGCAGTGATTGGAGTCTGTTGTTCAGGCTGGTTGATCGTCGATAGCCCTTAAGCACAGAGCAAAGACTGAAGTTGGTTTATTGCACACGGCAACCGTTCGGCGCCGCCAAATTCGTCGATGATTTCGTTCACGGAAAGGCCGTTGACAGGATGAACAGGATTTACAGGATGGGTTTTCATCCAAACAGTTCCTGTGGCGGTCTGCTTTTTTATCCTGTTCATCTTGTTAATCCTGTCTGCTGTTGTTTCAGGCGTGGAGCAATTCCTGCAACCGGCCCGCCGCCGACCACGGTTCGTCCGGGCCACCGAACACGCTCACGATTTCACCGACCGAACCACGCTGCGAAATTGGCGGCAATTTTAATATATCCGGCAGAACGAACTGTAATTCACCGTCCAGCCTGCCGCATGCAGCTTGGGCAGGATCAGCGTCCGGCAGGTGTCAGCCTCAGTCGCCATTTCCCTTGGGTTCCTTTGACGGGCGAGTGTGCCAGCCGGCGTTGGCGAGGGCAAGTGGCGCTGCCGGGTGCGATGGGTGACATTCCAAGGCTGCGTTGCGGGAGCAGTTCCATGCGGCGGCCCCGCGTCGTTGGTCGAAGGTTTGAGGGGCGAGGCTTAACTGGCTTTGCTGGATTAGCGCTCATCCAACGGGCCAGGGGGAGCGTTGGACGGATGGGGCGCGAGGTCACGTCTGCGCGGCTTCGAATTCGACAAAAAAAAACGCGCCGGGCACGGGGAGCGCCTGGCGCGTTGCCAATTTCGTTCGCTGGTCAGTTGTTTGGCACCGTCCAGACGGCGCGGTAGAAGCGCGCGTTGACGTCTTTGGCCGGGGTGTCCGTGAGCAGGAAGCGGCCATTGCCATCCGCCGTGGCGCTGGCCAGCGGCGACCACACCGGATGGGCGAGGTCCGCAGTGATTTCGATTTGATAGGTGTTGCCGGAAACGCCCAGGCCGCGCAACTGCATGGCGCCGTCGGGCAGGGCTTCCAAGGTCAACGTCGGTCCGGCGGCGGGCGCGGCGGGTTCATAGGTGCCGGGCGTGACGGTTGCCGTGACGGTTTCGCGGCGCGCCGTGCCGGTGACGGTGAGCGACGCGAGGTCGGCGGGCGTGAGGTCGTTGCCGGTGATGGTGAGCGTGGTGGTTAGCGTGAGCGGTTCGCGGCCGGTGAAGCGCAGCGAATTGGTGTCGAAAGTGGCGGTGGCGCCGGCCGGCAGGCCGTCGGCTTTGAGGATGACGTTCAGCATGCCCTCGCCGATGCGGGTGACGGTCACCGTGTAGAACATGGCGCCGCCCGGGGCGTTGGTGGTCGGTTCGGCCGGGCTGACGGAAATGGCAGTGAGGTGCGACATCGCCAGGCAGGCATGGGTGGCCGCCGTGAACAAGGCCGCGCTCAACAGCCACCGGCGCGCAGCGCGGAAGGAGGTTTCAACGGTCTGCAGCGATTTCGTAACGTTCATGTCACGAGAGTAACCGGGGGAAACACCGGGACAATCGGGGCAGAGGCCGGACCGGGGCTCAGGCCGAGCTACGGAGCGGGTCCCGGGGCGTTCCCGGGGTGGGATTTCTCCGAACCCACCATTTGCGCGGTGAACCGCCAAGCCTCCGGAATCCGATTCCGCAATGGGACAGGCGTCCCGCAGGTCCGGTCGCGCAGGAAGTTGGCAGGCTCACTGGACAGGCGAGACGTCCGTCCCACTACAAGTTCAGGGTGAGCGAAGCGGCGGTTCCGCCCGGCCCGGTTCGCGGATCGGATCACCGGTGAGCGCGGTCAGCGCGCCTGACCGCGGAAGAACTGTTGGGGTGCCTGCAACGGATTGGTGATCCAGAACGGCGCGGCGTTGGTTTGCAGGGGAAGCCAGCCGCTGGCGAGGTTGGTGGAGGACTGAATGATGTAGTTCGAGCCCGTCGTGCCGGTGAGCTGGAAAACGATCTGGTTGCCGATCCGGGCCGGACGGGACAGGACCGGCGCGGCGGGCGGCGGATTGGTGGTGCCGTTAAGAGGCGCTACCGTGCCGGCGATGACGAGGTCCGGCGTGGGGTTGTTGGCGAGATCGAACAGATACCAGTTTCCGCCCAAACTGCCCGCGCCGTAATTGACGAAGCGGAAGGTGACGTTGGTGCCGGCGCCCACGTTTTGCAGCGCGGGAATGGCGGACAAATCAATCGGCGCCAGCGAGGCGCCGTCCGTGGAGGTGTAAGCCAGATTCGTGATGTCGATGAAGGCGCCGTTGCCGATCTGGAATTGCAACACCCCGTTCGGCGGTCCGGAATTGGACCGTTTGTAATCGAGCTGGCTCACGGCGCTGAAGGACACGCGATAACCGGTCGCGGCTGCGAGGGCGAATGTGGCAACGTCGCCGGCGATGATGGCCGCGTTCGCGTCGGCGGCATCGAAGCCATTTCCGCCCCACGTGCGTGCCGCGGCGGTGCTTTGGGTGGTCACGCCGAAGCCGCGCGTCAATCCGGCCACCATCAAATGATCCGCCGTGGCGGTTGGCGCCAGGGGCGAAGGGCCGTAACCGCTCAGGCCGCTGAAATCCCAGCCGGCCAGCAAATTGGTGAATGTGTTCGTGCTGGGGATGGTCACGGTCAGCACGGCGGGCGCGCTCGTGACGGCGCCGGCGTCGTTCGTGATGATGACGGAATACGCGCCCGCGTCGCCGGGCTGAACATTGGTGCGGGCACAGGTGTCCGTCGTGGACCCGGTGAGGTTTGTGCCGTTGAACCGCCATTGATAGGCGAGGGGAATGTCCCCGCTGGCCGTCACCGTGAAGAGCGCGAGGGTGCCCACGGTGTTGGTCCGATCCTGTGGTGCGGCCAGGATGACCGGCGGGGCGTTCGTCTGGTTCAACGGCAGCAGAAAGTCCTTCACAATGCCCATGTGCTGCATGCCGGCGGCATGCGAATCGCCCGCCGTTACGGGCGGAATGTCATCGAGCGAGGCGTTGGTGGCGAACACGCTGGAGTCGAACACCAGCCCGTTGGCGTAGGTCTGCGAGGGAAACGCGACCGACGTTTGAAAACTGCGGAGCGGGAGCGAGGGAAACAAATAGTCGTAAGGTTTGCTGCGCGGTTCATTCGTGTCGGGATTGCCGCCGACGGCGGAATCCGTCGGCACGGGATCATCGCTGAGAAAGCTTTTGAACGTCGTGATGGCGGCTTCGGTGCGCGAACCCGTGTTGCAGTCGCCGGCGACCACGACCCAGGCATTGGTGGGAAACGTCGCGAGAAGGTTGCTCTTGATCAGCGTGGCCTCCGTGTTGCGATCCGTGGGCGTGCCGCCGCTGTAAAGGTGCATGCTGACCATGTAAAGGTCGTTCGACCCCGGCAACGCGATGTGCGCCCAGGCGAATCCGCGATCGCCAATCAGCGGATCGTCCCAGGAGCCGGCCTCCACGATGGGCCAGCGGCTGACGATGCCGTTAGGGATGTTGTAGCCGGCGGCGTATTCCTTGAAGAAGTAGAAGTTCGTTCCGAATGCCGTGTCCACGAGGGTGCGCACGGCCGCGTCGTTGGTGCTCGCGTTGTAACGAAACTCCTGCAGGGCGACGATGTCCGGCTTGAGGCCTTGAAGGATGCGAATGCCCGGCGCTTCGTAGCTCTGGTAATTTCCTGAGGTCAGGTTTGCCGCCATGACACGAACGGGCAGGGCGCCCGACTGCGCCGCCAAACGCGCCGCGACCATGTCCAGAGCCAGGATGATGAGGGGAACGAGCAGGGCGGCGGCGGGCCGGTTTGACATGGACGACATCCTCATTTCGTGCGGACGTGATACTCCAGGCCCCCGGATGGACGCAAGATTGGCGCCGGCCCGGACGCGATTATGCACGCGCACCGGAGCGCCGGCGTCCTCGCCGGCATGGGATGTTCAATGTCCTGGGTGGGAATGCCCGGCGCGTTGCGAAACGGCGACGCGGCCAAGCCGACGGGACGTCGGCGCGCCAATGCTGAGAGGATGGTGCAGGCGACCAACTGCGCCCGCCTCTTCGCGGAGGCGGTTCACCGCTTGTCAAGCGGGGTGCGTTCTGCTTGATTCGCCTGCGTCGCATGCGACATGTCCGCGTCATTCGGGCCGTTAAAGCGTGGGGCCAGCCGGTGCTGGGCCTGCTGCTGGCGTTGATGCTGCTCGTGCTGGGCGTCGGCGCGGCGGCGCACGCGGCCCGGCATGCCAATGATCCGGCGCATCACACCTGCGCCACCTGTTCGCTCGCGCACGGGAATTTTCTCGCGAATGGCGCTGTAGGCACGATCATTGTTTCCCTGTCGGCCGGCTTGATGCTGGTTTGCCGGCGCGAATTTGTCTCCGTTTCCCTCTCCGATGTGCGGCTGGAGCACGGCCGCGCCCCGCCGGTCTAAACGGTCCCTTCACCCTTCCGTTCGTTTTGTTTGAGCTGACTCCAGCCGGTGGCTGGAGCCTTAACCTCAATCTCTGGATTTAACTTTTGGACCGTTGGATTTTTACGTTTATGAAAGCTTTGACCCGTTTTGGTCTGGCCTTCGCCTTGAGTGCGGTGGCCATTTCCGTGCCGGCCCAGGAAACCGGCGAGGTGCAGCAACTGCACCAGCAGTTGCAGGAGATGAAGGAGAACTTCGAGCGCGTGCAAAAGGAGCAACGCGCACAGATCGAAGCCTTGCAGAAACAATTGGATGCCCTTCAACGGCAGCAGCAGGCGGCCGTCACACCGGCCACGTCAGCCCCGCCGGCCACCGCCACAGCGGAACAGGTGCAACAATTGCAGGACAAGGTGAATGAGGTGGTGGAAGCGCAGAAAAAGATTCTGCCGGGCGAATTCAACCCCGCCATCGGCGTCGTCGGCGAAACGATCTTCTCCTACCACAGTCGTGGTGCCGACCAGACCGGCAGCGACCGGCCCGGCGGCTTCGATGCGTTTCAACGTTCGGTTGAATTGAATGTGTCCGGGTCGGTCGATCCGTTTGCGAAGGCCTGGGTGGTGGCGAACGCGTCGGCCGACGCGCAAAGCGGCGAGGCCAATTTCGGCATTGAAGAGGCCGCTTTGGAAACCACCTCGTTGCCGGCGAATCTGACCCTGACCGCGGGCCGGTTCTTCGGGGAATTCGGCCGGCTGGGTTACATTCACGATCACGAGCTGCCGTTCGTGAACCGGCCGCTGGCGCTGGACGAATACATCGGCGGCGAATCCCGCACGGACGGTTTGCAGCTCAACTGGCTGCCGCCGCTGAACCAGTTTGTCAGCTTGACGGTTGGGGTGGGCGATTCGTTCGGGGGCGACAGTCCGCTGGCCAATCCCGGCAACTATCGTGTCTTCAGCGAGGCCAACTTCTGGGGCCGGCTCTCGACTTACTTCGACCTGACGCCAGACTGGCAGCTCGAAGCGGGCGTGTCGGGGCTGTGGAATCCCAACACCGACGACCGCGGTGGCGTGAATGCACTGACGGCCGCGAACGGGGATCCGATGACCGAGCACGAACGCCGGCTTGCGGGGCTCGATTTCAAGGTGAGTTACGTGCCGCTGCGCAACAATGAGTTCCGCAGTCTGACCTGGGGGACGGAACTGCTCTACAGCGACAACCGTTATCTCGTGGACCCGGACAACAGTTTGAACCCGGCCAGCCCCGTTCCCGGTCTGACCGGCGACGAGTTCAATGCCGGCGTGGGCTCGCTGGGGTTGTATTCCTACGTGACCTACAAATGGCACCGCCAATGGAGCGGGGGATTCCTGTTCGACTGGGTGCAGGATCCGCAGAACCACGACAACCAGGCATTTGCGTATTCGCCCTACCTTACGTGGGCGCTCAGCCATTGGAACCAGCTCCGGCTGCAATACACGCACACGGACCACAGCGCGGCGTCGGGATTGCCCGCCGATGATGCCGTGTATCTCCAATGGGCCTGGATCATTGGGGCGCATTCACATGGCTGGACCCAGCGTTAACACCGTCAGCAACCAAATGACTCACCTGTTTATGAAAATGAAATGCCTTCGCTCGTTGGTTTGGGCCGCCGTCGCGGCCGTCACCCTGACCGGTTGGTCCGCTCAGGCCGCTCCGATTCGCATCGTCACCACGCTCACGGACCTCGCCGATTTTGCCCGCAACGTGGGTGGCGATCATGTCGAGGTCTTCAGTCTCGCCACCGGCATCGAGGACACCCATGGCGTGCCGATGAAGCCCAGCTTCCTGCCGCGGCTGAATCGTGCCGATTTGCTGCTGCTCATCGGCTTTGGCTGCGAGCACGCCTTCCTGCCGGCGTTGATCGAGGCCAGCAAGAATCCGCGGATCGAATACGGCCATCCGGGCTATGTGGATTGCTCCCAGGGCATCGATCCGGTGGGCGTGCCCAAATCCACCGATCATTCGCAGGGGGACGTGCATCCCTATGGCAATCCCCATTACCTGCTGGATCCCGTGCTGGCGCGAACGGCCGTCAGCAACATCTGCGCGGCGCTGGTGCAAAATTTTCCGCAGTATGCGGCGGATTTCACCCGCAATCGCGATGCGTATCTGGCGCAGCTTGATGCCAAAATCGCCGCGTGGGAGCAGGCGGCGGCGGTGCTCAAAGGAGTGAAGTTCGTCTCCTACCACGAGCATTGGCCTTATTTCGCCAAACGGTTTGGCCTGGACTACATCGGGACGATTGAATTGAAGCCCGGCATCGACCCCACGCCCCGGCATATCGAAGAACTGGTCAACGAGATGAAGGCCCAGCACGTGCCGATTGTGGTCCGCGAGCCGCAGTTCCCGGAGAAGGTGCCGGCGCTCATCGCCAAGCAGACCGGCGCGACACTGGTCAAGCTGCCCATCATGCCCGGCGGAGTGCCGCACACGGGCACCTACATTGAAATGATGGACTACCTCATCCGCACGATGGTGGGGGCCGTCGCCAAATAAATCCTGCGGCCCGCCGGTGTTCCTGACGTCGGCGGGCCGCGTTGCACACCATGAACGACGCTTTCATTTCCTTCGACCGCCTGGCGATTGGTTACCACAACGTGCCGGTGTTGTCAGACATCACACTCCGCATCGCGCGCGGCAGTTTCACGGCCCTGTTGGGGGCCAACGGTTCGGGCAAATCCACCTTGCTGAAAACGCTGCTCGGATTGCAGCCCCCGGTGGCGGGGCAATTTCACGTGCAGGGCGCCAATGGAAAACCGGTGGTGTTCGGCTACGTGCCGCAAACGATCCAGTTTGATCCGTTGTATCTGCTCACCGGCTTCGAGGTGGCGCTCATGGGCGTGTATCAGCGCGTCCGGCCCGGGCGGTTTGTGCCGCGGGAAGAGCGGACGTTCGTGCATGAGTGCCTGGCTGCCACGGGCGCGGACGGCTTCGCGCGCCAGCGGTTCAGCGATCTTTCCGGCGGTCAGAAGCAGCGGGTGCTGATCGCCCGCGCCCTGGCCACGCGGCCGGACGCGCTGGTTCTGGACGAACCCACCGCCGGCGTGGACACGGCCGCCACGCACGCGCTGCTGGAGTTCATCTCCCAGATTCACCGGGAACAAAAACTGACCATTCTGCTCGTGACGCACGACCTGCCGCTGGTGCGCCGCCACGCGCAGCAGGTGATCTGGTTGCACGAGGGGAAAGTCCTGAATGGAACTGCGGCGGAGTTGCTTTCCCCCGAACACCTCGCGGAAATGCTGGAAATGGAGATCAGTTGATTATGGAAACGCTGCACCAAATTCTTTCGCCGGACTTCCTCCTGCGCAACTCGGTTTACACGAGCGTGCTGATCGGTTTTGCCTGTCCGCTGGTCGGGGTGTTTCTCGTCCTGCGCCGGCTGGTGTTCATGGGCGTGGCGCTGCCGCAGGTTTCCTCGACCGGCGTGGCGGTGGCGCTTTCGATCCCCATGTGGCTGGGGGTTCTGCCTGGCAGTCACAGCGCGCATGAAGAACACGTGCTCGCCTTTGCGGGCGCCACGATTTTTTCGCTCGTCGCGATTCTGTGGCTGGCCTTTTTGGAACGGCGCGGGCGCGGGCTGCCCGAGGGCCGGCTGGGAACGACGTATGTCGTCGCCGCGGCAATGAGCATTTTGCTGCTGTCCAAGAACCGTTACGCGGAGGTGGGCTGGCTCGATTTGATGAAGGGCGAAATCATCACGGTGGACAACTTCGATCTCGCCTTTACCGCCGGGTCGCTGGCCACGGTGCTGCTCGTGTTGGGGCTGTTTTACAAGGAACTGCTGCTTGTTTCGTTTGACCGCGTCATGGCCGCGACGCTGGGGCGGAACGTGGTGTTCTGGGATGCGCTCCTTTATCTGCTGATCGGATTGACCGTCTCGATGGCGGTCTTGAGCGTGGGGCCGCTGATTTCCTTTGGCTTTCTCCTGATTCCGGCGCTGACCGCGCATTTGTTCGCCCGCAACATGCGCCAATTCACCATCCTGGCCTCGCTGCTGGGCGGCGTGGTTTCGTTTGTTGGCTTCTGGCTGGCCTACCAATGGGACTGGCCGATTGGTCCGACGGACGTGGTCCTGCTCGGCGGCGTGTATGCCATGGCGTTTCTGCTCCGGTCCATCGTCCGCTGGAGCGGTTCCAAACGGGCGGCCGCGGCGTGAATTTTTGCGGCCGCAACCGGGGCGCGGCGGCGGGGCGGATTCGTCCAGGTGATGCTGTTCAGCGATGCGGCTAATCGGCCCATAAAATGGGCCGTTTCCACCGGTCCGTGGTTGTTTTGGTGGAGGCAAAAAATCTCCAAAAACTGCTTGAGCAACCGGGCGGCGTTGGGCATTCTCCGCGCCTCCAACCTTCCCGGTTGGTTTCTTGTTGCACTGATTCAGAAGGGCGTGAAGTTGCCCGGACACAGCTTTGATTTGTCGCAATGCGCTTGCTGAAGTTATTGATGGTGGTGGCCGTTCTCGCCGTGGCTCTCCCTTCGGGTTGGGGAGCCGAGGGCGAGGCCGTGGTTGCGCCGGTGGCAACGGCGGAGGCCGCGGCCGCAGTGACGGAGACGGCGCCCGCGGCGGCGGAACATCACGGCTTGCCGCAAAAGGCGGTCATCGTCGGTCACGTGTTTGGCCTGCCCATCAGCAATTCCATGGTGGTCACCTGGATTGTGGCGGCGGCGCTGATTCTGTTTGCGCGCATCGCCACGCGCAAAATGCAGGCGGTCCCGAGCGGCGCGCAGAACTTCTGGGAATGGCTGGTCGAGTCCCTCTACGAATTCCTTGAAGGCATCATCGGACACGATCTCGCCAGGAAGACCTTCTGGTTCTTCGCCACGATCTTCATCTTCATTCTGTTCACGAACTGGTTTGGATTGATTCCCGGCGTGGGCACCATCGGCTGGGGGGTGCAAGGCGAGCACGGCTTTGAAATGGTCAGCCCGCTGCTGCGCGGCGGCAACGCCGACCTGAACATGACCCTGGCCATGTCCATGGTGTTTTTCTTCTTCTGGACCGTCTGGGCTTTTCAGGCCAATGGCGCCAAGGGCTTCTTCCTGCACCTCTTCGGGGTGAAGGGTGATTCCACCGGGCTCCTCAAGCTGCTGCTCGTGGTGATTTTCTTCCTCGTCGGTTTCCTGGAAGTGTTCTCGATTTTGTTCCGGCCGGTTTCGCTGAGCTTCCGTCTTTACGGCAACATTTTTGCCGGTGAAAACATGCTGGAAGCCATGGCCAAGCTGGTGCCGACGCTGAGCTGGCTGCTGCCGGTGCCGTTTTATTTCATGGAGTTGCTCGTGGGGCTGGTGCAGGCGCTCGTGTTCATGCTGCTGACGGCGGTGTTCACGATGCTGATCTGCATGCACGAAGAGGGGGAGCATCATTAAGCTTTAACACTTTTCAACGGTTTGACCGTGTTCAATCGCGGGAGCCGCTGAGAAAAACGCAAGACAAAAGGACAAACGTATGACAATGCCCCTGTTGGCAGAAATGAGCGGCAACCTGCACGTCGGTCTGGCGGCGCTGGGTGCGGCGCTCGGTGTAGGATTCATCGGCATGAAAGCCTCTGAGGCCGTGGGTCGCAACCCCGGCGCTTCGACCAAGATCCTGGTTCAATCCATCTTGGCCATCGCGTTCGCGGAAGCGATCGTGTTCTATGCCCTGTTCCTCGTGAAGCAAGGCGGTTAACACGTCGGGCGCAGGGCCGTCACAGCCCTGCGCCCTGTCATTCATCGCAGATTTGTCATGAACCAACTATTCTTTCTGGCGAGCATTGGCGGCGACTTGGCGCAAACGGCCCGGGAAACCGGCGAGCGTTTCGGGGTCGAGAAGTCGCTGTTCATCGCGCAGGTGATCAGCTTCCTGATTGTTGCGGGCCTGCTCTACAAATTTGCCTACAAGCCGATTCTGAACGTCCTGGAAGAGCGCAAGCAGAAGATCGCCGAGAGCCTCGCCAACGCCGAGAAGATCAAGGCGGAGCTTGCCAGCGCGCAGGTCAAGGCGCAGGAAATTCTGGGCCAGGCCGGCCAGCAGGCGAACAAGATCATTGAAGAGGCGCGCACGGCGGGTTCGCGGGAAATTGAAAAGGCCAGCCAGCAGGCCATCGCCACCGCGAATCAAATCATCGCGAAGGCCAGGGAAGCCAACGAGGCCGAGCTCGCCCGCATGAAGGCGGAATTGCAGCGTGAAGTCGCCCGTCTGGTGGTGCAAACTTCGGCGCGGGTCACCGGCAACATTCTCACCAGCGATCAGCAGTCACGCCTCGCGGAGGATGCGGCCAAACAGCTGGCCGCCTGAGATTCGCTTTCCGAGCTCCCCCACGAATGAAGATCAGCAAACAATCCCGGCGCGAAGGCAAGTTGTTGTTCAACGCCTGCCGCCTCAATGGCGTCCTTGATGAAGGCAGGGTGCGCCAGGCCTTGGCCGAAGTGGTGGCGCGCAAGCCGCGCGGTTACGTGGCGACGCTGCATCATTTTCACCGGCTGGTGAAACTGGACCTGGCGCGGCGCACGGCCGTCGTGGAGAGCGCCGCTCCCCTGGCGGCGTCCATTCAGGACAGCGTGCGGTCGCACCTGACCAGCCGCCACGGTGCGGGGCTCGATCTTTCGTTCAAGGTGAATCCGGGGGTGATCGGCGGCCTGAAGGTCCGCGTGGGCAGCGATATTTATGATGGCACCGTGGCCGGGCGCCTGGCCGCGTTGGAAGCAAGTTTATAAGCAGCAGGCAGAACAGAATTCAGCAACGATTTTTTCCGATGAGCAACATTCTCCAGGAAATTGAAGCCCAGATCGCCGGCGTAAAAGCGTCGGTCCAGAAACAAAACGTCGGCATCGTCCGCGAAATCTCCGACGGCGTCGCCAAGATCGAAGGTCTCACCGATGCGATGCTCAACGAGATGCTCGATTTCGGCAACGGCGTCATCGGGCTGGCGCTGAACCTCGAAGAAACCGAGGTGGGCGCGATCATTCTCGGCGATTACCTCGGCATCAAGGAAGGCGCCGAGGTCAAGACGACCGGCAAGCTGCTCTCCGTTCCCGTGGGCAAGGGCCTGCTGGGCCGCGTGGTGGACACGCTGGGCCGTCCGGTGGACGGCAAGGGGCCGATCCAGGCCGACAAGTTTTATCCGGTGGAAAAGATTGCGCCCGGCATCGTGAAGCGCAAATCCGTCAGCCAGCCGGTGCAGACCGGCATCATGGCGATTGACGCGATGATCCCGATCGGCCGCGGCCAGCGTGAGCTCATCATCGGCGACCGTTCGACGGGCAAGACCACCATCGGGGTGGACACGATGATCAACCAGGCCCGCATCAACAAGGTGGGCCGCGCCTCGGGTGACAAGGATTTCCGCCCCGTT
>DASTWL010000022.1 GCA_035765895.1 Verrucomicrobiia bacterium
CTCGCCGGTGCGGTAGATATTCGTTTGCAGCGATTCAGTGTAGTAGGCCGGCGTCTTGCCCTCCATTTCGCTGCGCGCATTGCACCACTTCACGACGTCATACCAGTTCACGAACTGAACCGGGTGGTTGAAGGCCTTGCCCAGCCCGGAATTGGTGAAGCTGTATCCATGATTGGTGGCCCATTGAAACACCGAATCCCAAAGCGCCTTCGTGACCTCGAACTTGTCCATGTAGATGGCGGAAACATAGTTCGTATGCACCGGACCATCCGGACTCCATCCATCATTCAACGCATCCCCCATTTGAAAGACGCCTGCCGGTATGAGCGTCATGTTGGCGGGCGCTTTGGGGTCGAACAGCCATTCGGTCGTGATGACATTCGTGGCACGAACTTGAATGTAATCAACCCAGTTGCTAGGCCCCGGAGTCGGAACCGCCGTCTGAACCGTGAAAGTGGCGTTCGTCGGGGCGTTCGTCCAAGTAACGTGACCATCCGCATTGAATGCTGTGATCTTGGTCGGCACCGGTCCCGCGACCCGGAAGAAACGCGCGTTTTGCGCGGAAAGACTGGAGACAAAGCCAACTGCACAGAGGAGCAACGCAAAAAATCGCATAATTACTTCAGGTTAACCAAGTCGGAGTCATTTCGAGTCAATTGCAGCGCTGCGACCGCAGTTCCCATGCCGGGTCAAAAATGAAAACCAGCGCATTAACCAGTCATTCTGCCCGCCAATCATCCGATAAACCCACCGCTACGCTCAAGCTGAGATGCGCCACAAAGGCAAACCCCGCTCGCCTAAGACCGGCAAGGCCAAAAGCCTTCGACCTTTGATTGAAGCCGGCCATAAGAATCGAATCTGCACCCGCAGGACAAGCACAAGTTATTGCTTTGAAGATACAAACCCCACAAGCCGCATCCCCGGTCAACGCCCCCCCAGCCCGATTCAAAAATGTCGGCCAAGTTTACATCCTTAAACGTCATTAAACAGCAGTTAACCCATTTATTATTAACGTCTAAAACCACATGGCCAGACTTTGGCAAGCGGTTATAAAGAGCCACACGTCGGCATCTCTTACACTTTCAAACAAACCCATAAGCCACTCGGCACATTTTTACTTTTTAAATTATACTATAACTATTTTATATATAATTGTTTATAAATTAACAACGGAGCCTTTGAAAAGTCCTGGCACGGGCATTGCTGAAATGGTGTCGTTGGAAATCGATCGGTTGTGGACACTCTTAGTCCGAGAAAATAAAGCCACCGAACGAGATTGGATTAAAAAATGAACAGCATCTTAAATAAAACGGTTTTAGTGGCATCGCTGGGTATCCTGTGCGCTTTGCCCGTTAAAGCGCACTTGGCCTCGCCGGACGGCAATTTGGTGGTGGGGTCCAACGATACCGACAAGAGCACCTCAATGGACGCGAACCTCGGCTTGGATGTCACCACGCTCTGGAAGTGGGACAAGGACGAAACCACGCCCCTGCAAGGTGGAGCAACATTCAGCGGCTCGGGCTTCACGGTTGTGTTCAGCCAGGACCTCAAAACCGCCACGCTTTCGTGGAATCTGACGGGCTTGGGCACGGAGCTGTATGGTGTTGCTTGGAAAGACGGCACGTTGGTCGATGGATACTCCGCCAACCTCGGTTACTACTGGTCTGCGGTTACGGATGGCCAGCACTACGTCAGCGATGGCGACACGGTGAATCTCACGATCGACCTCGCACCCGACTTCAAGAATGTCACGGCATGGTCGCACATTGCGTTCTATGGCACGAGTTCGGGCGGCACAACAAATGTCCCTGACGGCGGAACAACGCTGGCCCTGATCGGCATTGCGATGACGAGCTTGGGGTTGCTGCGGAAGAAACTCAGCTGACCAATTTTGCAAAAGCAAAAACGCCGCCAACAAATGTTGGCGGCGTTTCTTTTTCTTCTTTGTCTTTCGACAGCGCGCGAGCGGAACTCAATCAAATTGGAATCGCAACGCGGCGGCAGGAAGGCCGGCAAAGTCAGAGCTGAATGGCTCCGCCAAGGCTGATGGTGTCGACGCTCCGATCATTCGCGGTCTTGCCCATCGTCAGATTTCCGCAGGCCCAGCTTTTCCATCAACTCATAAAGCGTCGGCCGGCTGATGCCCAACTCGTCAGCCGCACGGCTGATCTTGCCGCCGTGACGCTGCATGGCGCGCTCCACAGCTTCACGTTCGGCTCCTTCGCGGGCATCCTTCAAGGTGAGCACTCTTGTCGACCGGTTCACATCCGCCAGTTCCAGGTCGGCCGGCACCACCTGGCGGCCTTCTGCCATGATCACGGCACGCTTCACGCGGTTTTCCAATTCGCGCACGTTGCCGGGCCAATCATGCGTTTGCAACGCGCGCACGGCGGCCGCACTGAACTCCAGTGAATTTCGCTCGTTTTGCGCTCCGAACCGTTTGAGGAACGACTTGGCAAGCACCGGAATGTCGGTGGCCCGCTCGCGCAAGGGCGGCAGTTTGATGACCACCACGGCCAGACGATAATACAGGTCTTCGCGAAATCGCCCCTCGGCCATCGCCTTTTTGAGATCCACGTTGGTCGCCGCCAGAACGCGTGTGTCCACCTGAATCGGAGCGCGCCCGCCGACACGTTCAATCGTCTGCTCCTGCAGGAAACGCAGCAGCTTGACCTGCATGGCCAGCGGCAATTCGCCAATTTCATCAAGAAAGAGCATCCCGCCGCCCGCCATCTCAATGCGCCCCTTGCGTTGGGCGTGCGCCCCCGTGAAGGACCCCTTCTCGTGACCGAACAGTTCGCTTTCCAGCAAGGTCTCCGGAATCGCGCCGCAATTGATGGGAACGAACGGACCCTCGCGGCGCCGACTTTGCCGGTGAATGGCGCGCGCTGCGACCTCCTTGCCGGTGCCGCTTTCGCCCAGGATCAAAACCGGCGCGTCGGTCGTGGCCACGCGACGAATCGCCGTGAAGACCGTTTGCATGCGCGCGCTGCCACCCAGCATCCCTTCAAAGCCGTCGTCCGATGAGGTGGTGCGCTGAAGCTCGCGATACTCGGCTTCCAGATGCGCCACGTAGCTTGCCCGCCGCAGGATGACCGTCAATTCGTCGAGATCGACCGGTTTGTTCAAAAAGTCATAGGCCCCTTCGCCAATGGCACGCAGCGCGTTGTCCTTTTCGCCCTGGCCGGTGACCACAACCACCTTGGCCGCGCGGTCCAATTCCAACAACGCGGCCAGCGTGGCCAGTCCTTCTTCGGGATCGGCCGGCCGTGGCGGCAGGCCGAGATCCAACACGGTGACCACCGGCCGTTCGCTCGTGAATGCCGACACCGCCTCGGCCCGGTCGGCTGCGGTCACGACGGCGTAATCGTTGGCCAGCGCCCACTTCAACTGGGAACGAATCTCCTCATCGTCATCAACAATCAACAACTTGGGTTTCATTGGCAGTCTTCTGATGCGTTGACGGGCAGCCACAGTTGAAACGTGCTGCCCTGCCCGGGTTCGCTTTGCACGGCAATCCTTCCGCCGTGCGCCTCGATGATCGTCTTGGTCTGAAACATCCCGATGCCCAGCCCGTTTTTCTTGCTCGTCTTGAACGGCCGGAACAGGGACTGCGCCACGAATGTCGGACTCATGCCGCAGCCGCCGTCCGCAATGCTAAAGAACACCTCGCCGTTTCGCAGCCCCGTTTCGATTTGAATTTTCCCCCGGCCCGACATGGCGTCCCGGGCGTTCAACACCAGGTTCACGATGGCCGATTCGATTTGCTCCACATCGATCGACACAAGCGGCAAATCCCCCAGCCTGCGTTCGAGCGTGATACCGGGCGCGTCGCCCGCGGACTTCAACGCCGTCTCCACCACTTCGTTGAGGCTGGCCCGGGTGCGGCGCAGCTCAAGCCGCTGGCGCAGCATTGTCAGGCGGCTAATGAGCTGGTTCACACGATCCACGCTCTTGGTCAGCGTGCGCAGGGCGTCCTCGCGAAAGGCGGGGTTCTCGAAATGTGCGGGCAGGTTGCGCAAGGTCAGCGTCAGCGCTGACGCGGTGTTCTTGAGGTCGTGCACCAGGAAGGTTGACATCGCCTGAAACGCCTCCAGCTCGCGGGCGCGCATGAGCTTTTCCGAGAGCCGCAAATTGCGCAGACTCGCCGCGATCTGATCCCCCAAACACTTCAGCAGTTCCAAATCTTCCAGCGAAAATCGCGCACCCCTCACCCGGTCGCCAATCACAATTAAACCCACAATTTCGCCACCGGAAATGAGCGGCAGACAGTAACGATGACCACTTTTTGAGAATTGGGACGGATTGCTGGCCCGCAGCCGGCCGCACCACGCCGCCACCGCACGATCGATGTCCACCGGCTGCACGGCATTGCCCAAAGCCTGGATTCCTTCATAAACCTCGGTCGGCAGGGACGTGGCCTCCTTTTGCCCGGCCTCGATTACGGTGGAGGCGGCAAAGGCAAACTGCCGCTCCGTTTCGTCCGCCACCCAGACCGTCACTGAAAGCGCATCGAAGGTTTCGGAAAGCACCTTGATGACCACGGACCGGGCAAACTGTTGCGGGTCAAACACGGCCACCGCCTGATGCGTGTAATCCGCCCAGATGCGGCGGTAGTCGTGCATCGGACGGCGGAAATAGGCGCTCGTAAATTCCCGGATGCCACGGCGCACCCGATTGGAAAAGCAAAGGGCTGCCAGTCCGCCGAGCGCGAGCAACACCAGCACAGTGGTCACGGGAAATGCGCCGTGCCCGACAATCAACGTGAAGCCCTTGGCCACCAAGCCCACCAGGACCAGGTAAATCCCGGCCAAAATGACGCTCATCGATTTGTGCAGGGCCTCGGTGGACGGGTAGATGTCAATTTGTGCCAGGCGTGAGCGATAGGCGGCGACCGTCAGGAAAACGCAGGCCACGAGCAGCGCCGCGGAGTTGATGATGACCAGATGAACGTTCAGGGCCGAGGTGATGACGACCTGGCTGCTGGTGTAGATTCTCGCCCCGCTCAAGAGCGCCAGCCCAATGACGGCGTATTTGATCTTCCAGCGGGCGGTCCCCACGGAGGCCCGGAAGGTCCATTCCAAATTTGCCAGCATTCCCACCGCACCGATGATCAGAATTAGATTCACGGCCTGCGCCGCCAGCGACATCGGCATCACCAGCTGACCGGCCCGCGCCATCCAAACCGCGTCGGCCACCAAATCGGACCAGAAAACCAATGTGAGTGCAATGGGTGTGGCCAGCAGCAAAAACAATGAGATGGCCCAGCGACGCAGAAATTGCCCGGCGTTCAGGCGGGCAAACGTGAGACTGAACGCCAGCCAGGCCGAAGGCAAAATGGCCTCCGTCAACAAACACAACCGCTGCCAGCGCAGCATTGGCTCGTTATGAACGGCCGAGACGCTCGCAAACTGGAAGAGGGCCTCCAGGCCCAGCAGCACCATTACGAGCAGGAAGAACCACTGGGGCAAAGCAAACGACCGGCGCAGGATCACCCCGATGACAAATGCAAACGCGCCGAGCGCGGCCACCAAATTGATTAGTTCAGCGATTCCCATGTTCAGTGCGTGAACAGTGTCGGTAGGCATTGCCCGCCTCCGCCCAACGGCGGCCCGCCTCTACTTCAGGCCCGCCAGAATGGTGCGCGCCTGTTCCGCAAAGGCACTGCCCGGATTCAACGCCAGGGCGCGCGTCAGCGACGCCTTGCAATCGTCGCCGAGCTTGAATTTGTGCTGCGCAAAACCAAGCGTGTAATACAAGTCCGCGTCCGTCGGATAGGCGCTCGCGCTCTGCTTGAGCAGTTGGATGGCGGACGAAAACTCGCCGCGTTGGTAGGCCAGTCCGCCCAACAAGCGGGCAATCTGAAGGTCATCGGGAAAAGCTTCCCGCGCCTTGCTGGCGAAATCGTAAGCCTTTTGGGCGTCGTGCAGCGGCCCCGCGTAAAGCAGGGCCAGTGGTTTGTAGGCCGGTGAAAACGCCGGATATTGTTGCAGCGCCTTTTCGTAAATCTCCCGCGCCGTTGTCGCGTCGCCTTGATTTGCTTTCAACCGGCCCAAGACCATCAGCGCCGGCACATAATCGGGTTGTTGCCGCAGCACCGATTCGACCCGCGGAAGCGCATTCGTGGCCGGACCGGTCAAAAGGACATTCATTTCCAGAAAAAGCCGGGCCGCACCGGCATTGGGCGAAGGCGGCGTGGCCGCCACGACCTTTTGCATCGCCGCCACGGCGTCGGCCTCGTTGCCCACCGCGTAGGCGGCAAGCGCCAGGTCAAAATGCACGCCCGCATCCGCCGCCTCGTCCCGGGCGCTTTCCTGGAGCAGGCTGTAAGCCCATTTGAAATCCTCTGCGTTCCGAGCTGAGTCAAAGGCAATCCGCCCCAAGGTGTGGGTTACCTGCGGATTGTCCGGATCGAGGTTGCGCGCCCGCCGCGCCAGCGCCATGGCGCGCGGCGCGTCGTTGAGCGAGGACGCGTAAAGGCGGGCGAGCTTGACCATGGCCGGCACCAGGTTGGAATTGAGCGTCAGCGCCTTCTCGTAATCCTGCGCCGCCTTCTGCCATTGACCGGCCCGCTCCGCCGTCGCCGCCGTCCGGCCCAGCAGGATGGGATCCTGGGGAAAACGCGCCCTGAGGGATTCCAGTTCCTTGAGCGCCGCAGCATTGGTCGCGTTGGAATCGAGCGCGAGAATGCGCAGCCGCTCGGCGGCTTCAGGTCGCCAATTCGCGTCAGGGGCGCCCAGTTCCATGGCGCCTTGCAACGCCAGGCGGGCCGGCAGTTCCTCACCCATCATGTAATGAATCATGCCCAGGTGAAACTGCACCTCCGGGTCTTCGGGCAGGCGGCGCGCGCTTTCCTGAACCAGGCCGAGGGCGCGCGGATAGTCGCCGTTCCGATATAGCACCCAGCCAAAGGTGTCGGCGGTGAACGGATCATTGGGCAGCAGCTCACGCGCCTTGCTCGCCAGTTCATAACCGCGTTTCGGCTGCCCCAGGCGCTCCGAGCAAAGATAGGCAAGGTTGTTCAAAGCCAGCCCGTAGCGCGGATTGATCTCCAGGATGGTTTCATAAGCCTTGGCAGCGGCCACGTGATTGGACGCGGCGTTGTGCAGATACGCGATCTGCATCCACGCTGAAATATCGTTCGTGTCATGTGCCACCAACTGGTTGAACGTGCGGAGGGCGGACTCGTAGCGCTTGTCTGCCACATAGACGCGCGCCAGCAACGCCTTGGCCGACGCCGAATCAGGCGCCAGAGCAATGGCACGATGCAAATGACTCTCCGCCTCCGGCAGGTTCGTTTCCGCCAGGTAGATTTTGCCGAACAGTTCATACGGGACGGCGTTTGAGGGGGCGCGTTGCAACTCCTGTCGGGCACGGCTTTCCGCCGCGGCAAACTGGTGCCGGTCCAGATCGAGGTTGATCAATTGATCCAGCGCGGCATGAAAATCGGGGGCCGCCGCCAAGGCCTGCTCGAAACTCCGGCGCGCCTCGGCTTCCCGTCCCTGCCGTTGATAAATGAGACCGGTCATGAAAGCGGGCTGCGGGTTGGTTGGGAAACTGCGGCTGAGCGCTTGATAGATGCCCAGGGCCGTGTCCAAATGACCCGCCGCCTGGTGCGCCGAGGCCAGCAGAAACTGCACACTGGCCAGCGATGGATGCCGCGCCGCCAGTGCACTCAGTTCGGTGATGGCCGTGGCGGCATCACCACGACGAATGTTCAATTCGCCGCGCAGCATCGCCGCTTCCACCCACCCCGGTTGCAGCCGCAGCGCCTCGCCAAGGCTCCGAATCGCACTGCCCAGTTCATTCCGCTGCAAATAGACCAGCGCCATCTGATAGGAAATCCGCGGCGCCCGCGGCGCCAGACGGCGCGCATTTTCCAATTCGACCAACGCCTGGTCCGATCGATCCTGGGCGAGCCGCAGCCGGGCCAGCAGGCCGATGGCATCGACGTTGGCGGGATCCCGCCCGAGCAGCGACTTCAACATGGCCTCGCACTCCTGCAAGTGCCCCTGGCTCAAGGCCAGCTGTGCCAGGGCCTGCAAGGCCGGCAGATAATCGGGCGCCTGCTTGGTCACCGCCTCCAGAATCGCGCGCGCCCCCGCCGTATCCCCGGTCGCCAGTTTGAAGTTGGCATACCGCAACCGGTAGGGAGAACGGGGCGGCGCCAATTCCGCCGCCGCCTTGAACTGGGCCGCGGCATTGGTCATGTCGTTCCTCGTCAGGAGCAGATTGCCCAGCGCCATGTGGGCCGCGCTCGACTGGGGCGCGATGGCCAAGGCCTCGCGAAAGGAGTTTTCCGCCGCCGGGAGCCTGGCTTCCCGCACCTGCAACAGGCCGCGGGCCAGGTGATAGTCCGCCAGGCCGCGCACGGCCGGCGGCATGCCGGCGAGGCGGGACTGCGCGTCGCGCACATCGTTGGTCGTAATGCTGCTGTCCGCGAGCAGTTGCAGGGCGATGCCGTTGGTCGGCTCCTGTTCGAGCACGGCCAGCGCCTCGTCGCGCGCCTCTTTCACCTTGCCTCCGGCGAGCAGCACCATGGCGAGCTTCAACTGGGCATCGGTATCGGCGGCTTTCAATTGTCGGGCGGCCGAAAGGAGCGCAAACGCGCGGCTGAAGTTGCCTTGATCGAAGGCCATTTTGCCCAGGCTGTCGAGGGCCACGCCGTTGCTTCCATTTAGCCGGAGCGCGTTCAGATATTGGATTTCCGCCCGGTCATAGTCACCCGCGGCGTAGAACGAATTCGCCTCGCGCAAATAACGGGCCTCCCGGGCTTCCCGGGAACAACCCGCCAGCAGCGCGACCAGCGCACAACCGACAAACAGCAGGCCAAACTTGCTCATGAAACTTCAATACGATGACCGCTCGAGGTGGAGCCCGGCGAACGGGCGTCATGCGGCGGTTCCGTCCCGTCTGCGCAGGTGGCAATTTTTCCACGCGATTCCCGGCGCCGCTCACCCCGTCGCAGCCAGAGCAGGAATAAAAAAAACGGAATCAACGAAAGGGCAAAGAAAATCGGCCCGCCCCGGTGATGAATCGGGGAGTCGATCATGCCGGGGCTGACATGCACACACAGCATCGCAATCGTGAAAACGCGGAAGCCGTTGCGCAGGATGGCCAGCGGGATGACAAACAACGTCAGCGCGGCGCGGCGCCACGGCGACTTGAGCAGCAGGTCGCCGGCAATCAGACTGGTGATGAACAGCACCAGCGAGGAACGGATGCCGCTGCATTCCTGCGCCACCTGGATGGCGATGCCGGGCAGCCGGAACACCAGTCCTTCGCGATAAACCGTGCTGCCCGTCGCGGCGAAAAAGAGCGAGGCCGCCTCGGCGGACGCGTGTTGCAGAAACACCTCGATGGCATTTTCCATCGCCAGCGGCATCGGCAGGAGGAAGACCAACAAAACTGCCGGGAAGGCGCAGTGCCAGAGCAGCCGCCCGCCCAGAAACCAAAAGGCGCCCGCGCCCAAAAAGAGCAAATAGCCGAGGGTAGCCAGCGCCAGATGGGCCCGGGGTTCGGGCGCGCTCGTCCCTCCGTAACTCCACAACCCCGCCAAGACGGCCAGCCCGAGCAGCAACAGGCCGCCCGCGAGAAGAGGAGAACGCCCGGATTCACCGGGTAGCGCCGCGCGCCGTTGCCAGATCAGATACGCGACCACGAACGGAATCAGCAGCGCGTGCGAATGAAAGTCGTTCCCCCACGCAAACCGCACCAGCTCCAGCAGCGGCCACGCGAAGGCCAGCGTCAAACCCGCGGCAAACCAGCCGAATGCCTTGAACCGCCTCGCCTCAGCGTTCCTCGCTGACGAACCATGGGCCGCCGATGGTTTCAGTTCTGACATTTCATTGTTTCGACGCGCGTCGGGCACCGCCCATCATACGTCATCCCGCCCAACGGGAAACTATTTCATTGCCGCTCCCCGGCCGGACTCACGCTTTCATTACCTGGCCCGGCTTGGTCTTGCAGACCGCCATCGCGTTGCGGGTATCCACAATCGAGACCGCCCAATCCGCCAGTTCCTGGTAATTGACGCAGGCGTGGTTCGTGGCAATCAACACCAGATCGAAACCGGCAATGCTGGCGCGGTCCCAGGACACGGATTTTTTGCCCGCCCAGTGACTGTGTTCCCGGGTGGGTTTGATGACCGGCACGTAGGGATCATAATATTCCACCGTTGCCCCGCGCGCGCTGAGCAGGTTCATCAACACGTAGCTGGGCGACTCGCGCTCATCGTCCACGTTCGGCTTGTAGGCAAGGCCGACGATGAGGATGCGGCTGCCCTTGACCGCACGGCCGCGCTCGTTCAGCGCGTCGGCGACGCGATGCACGACGTATTCCGGCATCGCCGTGTTAATTTCGCCGGCAAGCTCGATGAACTTGGTGTTCTGGCCGTATTCGCGCGCCTTCCACGTGAGATAAAACGGGTCGATGGGAATGCAGTGACCGCCGAGACCGGGGCCGGGATAAAACGCCATGAACCCAAATGGCTTCGTTTTCGCGGCGTTGATGACCTCCCAAACGTCGATGCCCATGGCGGTGTAAACGACCTTGAGTTCGTTCACGAGCGCGATGTTCACGCTGCGGAACGTGTTTTCCACCAGTTTCGTGGCTTCCGCGGCGCGACAGGAGGAAACCGGCACCAGCGTCTTGATGGCCTTGGAATACAGCGCGACCGCCTTTTCCAAACAGGCCGGCGTAAAGCCGCCGATGACTTTCGGAATGGACGCCACCTTGCTGTCGGGATTGGCCGGGTCTTCGCGCTCGGGCGAAAACGCGAGATGAAAATCGGTCCCGGCCTTCAACTGGGACCCCGCTTCCAGCACGCCGCGCAAATCCTCATCGGTCGTCCCGGGATAGGTCGTTGACTCCAGCACGACGAGCGTGCCCTTGCGCAGGTGCGGGGCGATGGCCCGGCCGGTTTCGAGAATGTAGGTGATGTCCGGTTCGCGGTTCTTGTTCAGTGGTGTCGGCACGCAAATGATCACCGCGTCCACCTCCTGCACGCGCCGGAAATCCGTGGCGGCGGCGAAGCGGCCAGCCTGGATCTGCTCGGCGACGGACTCCGCCGTGATGTGCTTGATGTAGCTGCGCCCGGCGTTGAGCGCCTCGACTTTGGCCAGATCAACATCCAATCCCAATATGGTGACCCCCGAACGGGCAAACTGCAGCGACAGCGGCAGCCCGACATAACCCAACCCAACAATGGCAGCTTTCATAGTTTTTTTGGTCTCACGTTATAGCGTTTTGATGTCCGTCACGACCGACAAAATCAGTCTTTGCGCCCGCGCAAAATCTGTCATCACGCCCGCCGCGCCGGCATCCAGCCAGGCGACACACCACAACAACCGATTTCGCCGCCCGGGGAAACCCGGGCAAACCCAGCATTTCGACCACCGCCCCGCCCCGGGTTAAAAAGTGCCTCGTTTAGAATGACGCCAGCCTATGCGGGCTACTTGTTGACTGGCAATTTCTTTTGAATCATGCGGTCCGGGCGCGGCCGGCCCGTTCGCCGCCGGGTCAATCCTCGCTCCACCCCACAAGCAAAACGCCGGCAGAAGGCGGCCGGCGTTGCTCCGTGATTTCCGCCCAGGGCGACTTCGCACATCATGACGCAACCCCGCAACCAGCGTCGCCCGACGGAACGTCGTCCGCCAAGCCAGCCAAGCCCTGCCGGCTACGCCACGGACGCGAGCGCGGTTCGCCCGCGGCAAACCTTCACGTCGTCCCGCTCCGAAATGGGTGGCGCCGGTTTGAAATGGGCCACGAATTGGGAATGGAGCAGCTGCGTGGACAAAACCCCGACGAGCACCATGTCATCCGATTCACTCACGGGCCGGCCGGATTGAATTTTTTGCACCAGTTGCGCCACCATCTCCGGCTTGAACAAACCGGTCTCCGCGAGGCACCGCGCCGACAGCAGCTCCCGGACGTATTCCGGCGAACGGTCATTGAAGAAGCTGCGATGAATCGGCGCCCGGTAGGGCCGTTTGCGCCGTTGCCAGATTTCCGCGGGCAGCCAGCGCCGGCCGACTTGTTTCAGCAGATACTTCTCCTGCAGTCCGCGCAGCTTCAGGGCCGGCGGCAGCTGATTGCAAAACTCCACGACGCGAAAATCCAAAAACGGGAACCGCCCCTCGATGGAGTGCGCCATGCCCATGCGATCCCCCTGGGATGACAACAGATATTGCGACAGGAAAATTTTGATTTCCAAAAACTGTGCCCGCGCCAGCGGACTCCACCGGCTGAATTCGTCCGGTATCTGCCGGTCGAATGCGCCGGCGCCCGCGGCCGATGCTGCGTGCCGGACCGCGTCCGTCAGAAACCGGCAGTTGCGTCTGCCATTGCGCCAGCGCACGGCGTGCGAGTAATCGCGCGCCCCGACTTCGAGCAGATTTTCCCGGAAGAAGGCGGCCATCATGGCGGGATTGCTTTTGGCCAGTCCGGCGATGTCCGGATACAACCGTTGGAACAATTGCGGCCGGCGGCGGGAAGCTGGTTGCGCCGCCCAAAAACGCCGCACCTTGGCCTCCTTGAAAATGTCGTAACCGCCCAGGAATTCGTCGGCGCCCTCGCCCGTCAGCACCACCTTGTAGCCCGCCTCGCGCACCCGTTTGGACAACAGAAACATCGGCGCGGGCGAAGTCCGCATCACCGGCACCTCGGTGTGCCACACCACCTCCGGAAACACGTTGCCGATGTCGGCATGCGTCGCGCGCACCACTTGATGCTCGGTGCCCAGGAACCGGGCCATCTGCAATTGCCACGCACTCTCATCAAAGTGGGCGTCGTCGAACGCGATGGAGAATGTATCGAGCCGGTTGCTCGTATGATTGCGAATGAGCGAGGTGATCAGCGAGGAATCCAGTCCGCCGCTCAAGTAAGCCCCGACGGGAACGTCGGCGCGCAACCGCACTTTCACCGCTTCGATGAGCAACTGCGTCAGTTCCTCGGCATGGGCTTCGGTCGCCTTCGATGCCTGGTTTCGCGCCGCCTCGACGTCCGCAGGAAAGGCCGGTGCCCAGTAACGCTTGACGGAAACGTCCGTCCCATCGGCTTCCAGATAATGTCCGGGCGGGAGTTCCACCACGCCCTGAAAGATCGTGTCCGGCGACAGCGGCGACCAATACGTGAAGATTTGCTCCAGCACCGCCGGATTGAGGGCGGCCGGCACGATGCCCGTGGCCAGGAGGGCCTTGATTTCCGAGCCGAACAGCAACTGTCCGTTTTGCTGCGTGTAGAACAGCGGCCGCACGCCCAGCCGATCCCGGGCCAGAAACAACCGCCGGCGCCGCGCGTCCCAGACCGCGAAGGCGAACTGCCCGTTGAGGCGGTTGAGTCCGGAGGGACCATATTCTTCAAACAGGTGCAACAACACTTCCGTGTCCGACGACGTGGTGAAGCGATGGCCCCGCGCCTCCAGCTCGGGACGCAATTCGAGGTAGTTGAAAATTTCCCCGTTGAAAACAATCCAGAGCGAGCCGTCTTCGTTGGTGATGGGCTGCTGCCCGCCGCCCAAATCGATGATGCTCAGCCGCGCGTTGCCCAGCGCGACCCGCTCATCGAGGCAGATGCCGAACTGGTCGGGACCGCGGTGGCGGATTTGCGCCAGCATCCGGCGCAGGGTTGCTTCCGATGGCGGCGGCCCCCCGGCGCGTTGAACAATTCCAGCGATGCCACACATGCAACTTTAATGTTTCCTTTAAGACGGGCTTTTCTCAATGTCTGCCCGGCGCACGTTTTGCTAAAAGGCAGGGTGCGTTGCGACCATGCCAAAACGCTCAACAGCCGGGCGCTTGCCGGAATGGCTGGCCTACAACGGCCGTCAGCTCCGCTATTATCTGAGCCGGGCCTTGTGGGAGAGCAAGGCCTTCATCCCGGGCCTGCGCGCCCAACGCCGCCGCGAGGCCATGATCGGACCGTTCGGTCATTGGCGTGAGCTGCGGGCCTACCAAATCCAGGCCCTCAAACAGCACGGGCTCCAGCCGCAGCATCGCATTCTGGACATCGGTTGCGGCCCGCTGCAAGGCGGCATCCCCATGATTCAATACCTGGAGCCTTCGAGCTACGTTGGCGTGGACATCAATCCGTTCAAACTCGCGGAAGGGTATCGCGAAGTGGCGCGGCATGGCCTGGCCCCCAAAAATCCGCGGTTGTTTCATTCGGAAAAATTTGGCGCCGAGCATTTGGACGGCCAGCGTTTCGATTTCATCTGGGCCTCGCAAATCCTCTACTACTTCGACGACGCGACCCTCCGCAACCTGCTGGCGTTCGTGGCGCAAAAACTCGCGCCCAACGGCAAATTCCTCTGCGACATTCTCGGCAAATGCGACCGCAAGCTCCGTTCGCGCAGCCATCTGCAATGGTGCCGCTCGGTGAAGCGGCACTCGGTGAAAAAATTCAACCAGCTCGGGGCGCCGTTCGGATTGCAGGCGCGCGCCACCGGCCGGATCGATGCGTTCGGTTACCCGCGGAAATTGCGGCTGTGCTCGAACGTGATGATTGAGGTCACTCACCGCCAACCGCCGGGCTGAGCTGCGGCTGGCAACCGCAGCCCGGCGCCCCGGCCGGTTCCCATCAACGGTCATCAGCCAGCGGCCGGATCAACACTGGTGGCTCGTGCAAATAACCAGCGACCTTGCGCTTGCCTTCAATGTCGCGGAACAGCCGGCTCACCTGTTCGGTTTTGAGCTGCAACGCCCGGCCGACTTCCGCCTCGCCGTAGCCGTGATTGTAAGCGAAGAGCACGAGGTCCATCTGATCATACGGCAGTGAAAAATAAAATTCCTCCTGGCTCTGCGGCAGAGAATATGTGTCCGTCGTCGGCGGGCGGGAACAGATTTCTTCCGGCAGGCCCAGGAAGCGGGCCAGCTCATACACCTGCGTCTTGTAAAGGTGCGCGATGGGCTTGATGTCCGCCGCGCCGTCGCCCTGCTTGACGAAGAACCCTTGATCGTATTCGAGCCGGTTGGGCGTGCCGGCCACCGCAAAGTTCAGCCGGTCCGCGTGGTAATATTCGAGCATCTTGCGCGTGCGCTGCTTGAAATTGGTCGCCGCCACCAGCGCCAGGTAGGCCGTCAGGTCCAGCCGCGACGTCGTGGTGGAACCGTCCGGGTATTGCACCACGACGCTGAAAATCCGGTAGCGCTCCTCGGCCACCACGCTGGGCAGGACGATCTTGGATTTGCAGCCCGGACCGTAATCCGGCACCACCTGCCGGATGGCTTCGATTTGGCGGCGATAACAACCGGCCGCTTCGAGCAGGGCGGTGATGTCTTCGTGCACGACCTCGATGCCCAGGTGCTTCGCCACCAATCGGCTGAGCGGCAGTGTGTCCTCGGACGAATCCCGCTCCGGCATCAGCAGCCCCACCACCTGGGAGGCGCCCAACGCGCGGACCGCCAAAGCGGCCACCACGCTGCTGTCCACACCACCCGACAGGCCCACCACCACGCCGCGTCGGCGGAAACGGCGGAGGACGGTGTTCCGCAGGCCCTCGCAAATGGCGGCCAGCTCGCGCTCGCAATCCAGCCGCAGCAAGGCGGGAGACAAGGGCGTTTTCCGGGTGGTGGCTGGATCGGAAGTGGAATTCATGGGGGTGCTGAAGGGGCGGCTTATTTCAATCCGGCTTTTTTGATTTTGCCGGATTCGGTTTTGGGCAGGGCCTCACGGAATTCAATCGATTGCGGCACCATGAAATCTTCCAGCCGCTGTTTGCAATGCGCCAGGATTTGCGCCTCGGTCAATCCACCGTTGCGCGCGACCACAAAGGCTTTGACGGCCTCGCCAAGAATCGGATCGGGCACGCCCACGACCGCCGCTTCCACGATGCCGTCCAGGCCGTAAAGGACGTTTTCCACTTCCTTCGGCGCCACCTTCTCACCGCGACTCTTGATGATGTCGTCCTTGCGGCCCACGAAGTAGAAAAACCCGGCCTCATCCTGCCGGAACAAATCGCCCGTCAGGCAGACACGCTCGCCGGGCATGTCGCCGGCCCGATACCGCGCCGCCGTGGCCTCGGGCGCCTCCCAGTAACCGCGCATGACATGCCGTCCGCGCACCACCAGTTCGCCCACGTTCCCGGGCGGCAGCCGCCGGCCTGATTCGTCTTCGAGCCAGGCTTCGGTTCCCGGAATGGGAATTCCCACCGACCCCGGCCGGGCGTCCAGTTCATGCGGCGGCAGGTAGAGCGTGCGCTTGGTTTCCGTCAGGCCATACATCGAAAACAACGTCGCGTGCGGAAATTTCTGGCGAATGGCGGTCACATGGCTGGGCGGCAGGGCCGCCGCCGTGTTGGTGAGGTAGCGCAACCGGCTCAAATCAAATGCCGCCAAATCCAGATTGAGCAGGATGGAAAAAATCGTCGGCACGCCCGGAAAGCCGGTGACCTGCTCGGTCTCCATCAATTTCAGAACCGCCGCCGGATAGGTGAAGGTTCGTTCCAGCACCAGCGTGCCCCCGAAGCAAAACACCATGAGCAGTTGATACAAACCGTAATCGAAGGAAAGCGGCAGCACGTTGATGACGACGTCGCTCTCGCGGTTCTGGAGATATTGAATGATGGATTGCGCGGCGAAAACCACGTTGGCGTGGTCGCTCATCACGCCCTTGGGCTCGCCCGTGGTGCCCGAAGTGTAGATCAAACACGCGAGATCAAGATCGATGTTCTCGCAACGCGGCGGTGCTTCGGAAGCGCCCTGCAAGACCTCGGCAAAATTCAGCAGCCGTTCCCCCGCCCGCGCTCCCGGACCGCAAACCAGGCCGCCGCGGAGGGACGGAACCGGCGGTTCCGCTTCGCTGAAAAGCTGGCCCACAGGCGAACGGTCATCGGTGATGACCGTGCTCGCCCGGCAGTTGTTGAGGATGTAGATGAGCTTGTCCCGCTTGGTGGCGCGATTCAGAAAGACGAACACGCCGCCGGCTTTCAGCACGCCAAAAATGCCAACCACCGCCTCCAGCCGGTTGTCCAGATGCAGGCCGACGCGGTCACCGCGCTGCACCCCCAGACTGCGGAGCGCGTGCGCCACGCGATTCGCCATGACGTCGAGTTCCTGGTAGGTGTAACGCCGGCCCGCGCACACGAGCGCCACCTTCTCCGGCAGGCGCCGCGCACTGGATTCCAGGAAATGTTGAACGAGGGAAGGACTCATGCGGTGAACGGAACACCGGTTGAAAACGGCCGGCCGCGCCGCGGCTTCAGCCGGCCGCCAGTTCCGGACGTTCGCGGCGGAGGTAATTCACGATGCTGTTGATCGAGTCCAGATTCTCCGGCACCAAGTCTTGGTCGGCCACCTTGAGCTGGTAGGTCTGCTCCAGGTGGGACACGAGTTCCAGCACGCCGGTGGAATCCACCACGCCCATCTCCAGGAACGAGGCGTCGTCCGGCAGGCCGTTGTCTTCCCCGAAGAGGAAATGGTCCACGACAAATTTGCGAATCGCTTGGTGCAGGTCAGTCATGTTGAAAATCGTTCACAGGCGCGCGCGCAGCAGGCGGACGCCGTAGCGCTTCAAGTATTGGATGAATTCCTCCGCCAGGTCATTGCCATAATCGCTGCGTTCCTTGTTTTCGATGTCCACCCAGGCAGTCCGCTCACCGGTCAGACGCTGGCGCAGCGCAGCGCCGACGGCGCACAAGCTCACCAGCGTGGCATCCGGACCGTGCACGGAAATCGTCCCGGCGGACAGCGGCTGCGCGGCCACCTGCAGCTGGAAGACCCGCCGCTGCCAAGGCTTCCACCACGGCGCTCGCGCGTGGACGATGAGCGTGCTGTCGCGCCGTTCCAGGCGAAAGCCATTGGCCAGGAGATGCCGCTCGAATTCGTCCATGATCTCCGCCAGGAACCGGCGCTTTTCCTCGTCACTGACGACGCGGGGAAAATACGGGGCCTTCGCAATCACCTTGGCCGGAAAACCGACCGCCACGCAGCGGGGTGGGATGGAGCCTTTGACCAGGCTGTTGGCGCCCACCACCGCGCCGTCGGCAATTTTCGTTCCCGCCAGCACGAAGACGCGCCAGGCGATGGACACGCTGGAACCGATTTCGATGGTGTCGAACGTCACGGGATAGCCTTCAAACTTGCTCAGCCAGGAGGTATGTCCGAACAGCAGACAATCACCGCCGATGCCCGTATCGTCGCCGATGGTGATGGAACGGCACGGGTTGATGAACGTCATCTGCATGATCTGGCAGTTGCGGCCCACCACCAGACGCGAATCCGGAAACTGCAATCCCCCGACGAACACCTGCTCGTTGATTTTGGTGCCTTCGCCGATTTCCACATGCGGCGTGTCCATCAGGGTCATGGCGCCGATCTGCACGTGTGGGCCGAGGCGGACGGTTTTGCCGCGGATGGAGGAACCAAAGCCGATGTGCACATGATCACCGATTTCGACTTTTTCGGCACAGATGACCGCGCCCAGCCCGAACGATACGCCGCGCCCGATGGCATAACCCTTCAGCCGGTAGACGAGTTTCTTGAGCGGCGAGGGAAGCAGCCCAACCAGCAGCATTTCGCGGATCGGCAGCCTGGGCTTGGGCGTCAGCATCTTGAAAAGGGGCGCAAGCGTGAAGTCAGCCCGAGACGGCGGCGCCGCCGTCCACGATCAACGTCTGGCCCACAATGCCACTCGCCGCCTCACTGCACAGGAACTGGGCCGCCTGCGCCACTTCCTCCAGCGTGCACAGGCGCTTGAGGGCCGAGCGCTTGGCCGCCTCGGCCAGCCGGGCCTCGCGATCGGGCAAAACCTGCCAGGCATCCGTCACCACGGTGCCGGGCGCCAGAATGTTGACGCGGATGCCCCGCGGCGCCAGTTCCGCGGCGAGATGACGCGACATCGCTTCCAACGCGCCTTTGCTGGTGCCAATCAAGGTGTATTGGGGCACCGCCCGCACCGCGCCTTCCGAGGAGACGCTCAGGATGCTCGAACCGGACTCGAACTTGGGGAGCAGCCGGTGCACGAGCTCGAAAAACGCGCGGACATTCAAATTCAGGGTCCAGTCGAAATGGCGCAGGGTCAGTTGCTCGAACGGACGATGCACACCGGTGGCGGCGCAATGCACCAGGCCGGACAACGTGCCAAAATCCGCGTCCACCGCGGTGGCCACGGTGTCCATCCCCTTCGCGCTGGTCAGGTCGGCCCGCAGCGTTTTCACCGCCAGCCCTTCCGCTTGGGCGGAGTCCTCCAGCCGCGTCGCCGCTTCCTGATCGCGGACGAAATTGGCGAGCACGCGCGCTCCCGCCCGCGCAAATTGCAGCGTAATCGCCCGGCCAATGCCGCGCGTGCCGCCGGTCACCAACACGCGCTTTCCCTGCATGGAGAAAAGATCCTTCATTTTGCTGCGGCGCGATTATCCGGGGGCGGCGTCCCGGCGCAAGGTTGCTTTGCAAGGTAGGCGTCCAACACGGCGTCGCGATAGTGCGGGTCGAACTGGTCCGCTGCCACAAAGCTGAAGAGCAGTTCCGCCGCCGCCACCGGCCGGCCTTCCACTTCGGCCTGACAGGCCACCGTGGCGAACTGGGGGCGATTGGCGCGAACTTCGGCCAGCAGGGTCACGGTCTGTCCGGGCCGCACCCAGTCCCGGAAGCTGGCGGATTTGATTTGCGCCAGCATGGGCCGGCCGCGCTCGCCGGGCTCCACCAGCAGGCACTTGGCCGCCGCCTGACCCATCATTTCCGTCAACAAAACACCGGGCACCACGGGAAAGCCCGGAAAATGATCGGCAAAGTAATCCTCGTCGGGGGCGATTCGTTTGCAGGCGCGGACCCGCCGGCCTGGCACCAGTTCCAGAATCTCGTCAACGAGGATGAATCTCACAGGCGCGGAGCTACTGCAGTTTGCCGTGCTGGCGCAGCACGTTGAGGATGTGCCCGACCTGGCGCATGGCCCGCATGTCGGCGTCCGTCAGCACGATCCCAAATTTCTCGTCGAACTCGGCCATGAGCGTCAACACGCCCAGGGAATCCCACATCGGAATGTCGTCCCGCGGCGTTTCCGGGGTCAGTTTTTCGGCGGACTGCTCAAACAAGCCTGCCACCCAGACCAGCGCCTCTTTTTCAGTCATCATAGTTTGTGCGTGCGCCGCGTCACGATTCACGCGCCCGTTTCGAGATGAACCACATGCCCCAGCTGCGCATCGGCCGGGAGCGTAATCAGGGCCGAACCCCAAGACAATCCCACCCCGTAGCCCAGCAGCAGCAAGGTCAAATCCCGGTCCGCCGGCCGGACCAGGCCGCCTTGGGCGATGGTCAACGGCACCGAAGGCCCGCCGGCGCTGCCAAATGCGCCTATGGTCATGGGCACCTTGGCCTCGGGCAGGCCGGCCTTCTTCATGAGGTGCCGCATGATGAACTGATTGGACTGGTGGAAGATGAAATAATCGATTTGCTCGCGGCTCAGCGACGCGGCCTGCAACGTGTCCTCAATCAGGGCCGGCACGCGCCGGATGGTGAAGTTGAACACATTGGCCCCGTTCATCCGCACGAAACAGCGCTTGCGATCCTCCGGAAACCGCTCGCGAAAACCGCCGCCCGGGATGATCAAATCCTCCCAGCCCTGCCCATCGGTATGGAGGCTGAACCACCAGCGCTCCGCCCCCGTGCGCGGCCCCGCCTCAAGAGCCGTCGCCGAACCCGCATCGCCGAACAGCAGCGCCACGGAACGATCCGAGTGATCCGAAAAGCGCGTGGGTGTTTCTCCGTGCAGCAGCAGGACGCGCTGGCATCCCGGCCGTTCCAGCATCATGCCCGCCAGCCAGAGCCCATACGGGTAGCCGGAACAACCGAGCCCGACATCGAAGGCCGCGCAGCGGTCGGAAAGTCCCAACGCCCGATGCACCAGGCAGGAAGTCGAAGGCAGGAAGTAATCCGGGCTTTGCGTGACCAGGATGAGGGCATCCACGGACAGCGGATCCCAGGCGAGCGTTTGCAGGACCTGCCGCGCCGCGGTGAGACACAAGTCGCCGCTCGTGATCCGGTCTGAAGCCGTGTGCCGCGTCTTCACGCCGGCCATGCGCACGACCTTTTGGACCTCCTCCGGATCGAAGTCGGTCGTCTCGGTCAGATTGTCGAACCGGCGCGGCGGCACGCAGGAGGCAATCGCCCGCACGCGCGCGGCTTGGGTGGTTGAAATGGGCATGTTTATTTGCGCGCACCTCACGCGGGCAGCCGCACCGGCATGACCCGCCTGCGGAAGCGCCGCTTGATCAACTTCAATACGCCGGCCAGCACCATGGGCGCGGTGGCCAGCACCAATTTTGCCGACAGGCCGAAACGCTTCCGGCGCAAGCCTTGCAACGCATACGATGCACACAAGGTGCCGATGTAGGACCGGCGTTCAAAACGTCGCGCCGATCCGCCCGGATACTGGCCCTGCCGCTCATAGCGTGCCAGACAGGGCGCCTTGCGCAAAAGACCATTCAGATCCTGGATGCTGTTGGTGGCATGCACGCGATAGGCCACCGTGTAGGGACGACAAATTTTGATGAACGGCGAACAGGTGCCCACGCGCAGCAATACGTCCGCGATGTCAAACGGAAAGGCCGTCGCGGTGGACGGCACGGCGGCCATGGCGAGCGCGGTGCTGCGCTGGAGAACGAGCTGGGTGTAACACACGCCGAATGTCTGATCTTTCGACAGAAAATCCTTATACCTGAGACACTCGATGGAACCATCCGAAGGCGGGTTTACGGGCACGGCCTGACCGTCTTCAAAGTAGGACATCGCCGCCATCAACACGGGCGGATCGTCAAAGGCCCGCAACGTCCGGTCGTAAACGGCGAACGCCTCCGGATAGAACAGGTCGTCGCTGTCGAGCCCAATCAAATACTCGCCCCGCGCGTGGGTCACCCCCAAATACCGGGCGGCCTCGGCGCCCGACTTGGGCTGTTGCAAAAGGGTGACGCGCCCGCCGTAGGACCGCACCACCTCGGGTGTCGCATCGGTGGAGCCGTCGTCCACCACAATCAACTCGTAATCGCTGAAGGTCTGGGCGAGCACCGAATCAATTGCGGCGCGCACCAGTTCGGGCCGGTTGTGAACGGGGCAGACAACGCTAAACCGTGGCTGTGCTGGCATGCATGATTGCGCCTCCCGCGCTGGTTCAGGTTCAAACCTGGGCCGGACGTCGCGGCCGCGCCACGCCGGCTTGTTCAACTTCACCGCCGGTCCCGTGAATTCCGCTCAGCCGTTCGCTCGCCTCCCAAAGCTCCCGCGCCAGGGCCGCATCTTCCGTGGCCGACGCACCGTCCGCCAGCCGGTCTCCACAGTAATAGCCGCCCCGCTTCAGTCGGGCGGCCTCGACCGTGGCCACGTGCACAACGCCCGCGGCGCCCGCGGCGGCGGAGATCAGATTGCCCTTGAACCGGTGATACAGTCGGTGCTTGCACCACGCCAGCCAGCCGTTGTTGCGGGCAAACGCGGTCGCCACGATTCCGGGATCCACCGCGCAAGCGATGACGTTGGGGTCCGCCAGCCGCCGGGCCAGTTCCCTGGCGAAGAGAATGCATGCCAGCTTGGCATTTGCGTAAGCCACTTTCCCGTCGTAATGCGCCGCTCCAAGGTTCCAGCCCAATGCCGGCCTCGCCCGCTGATGCGCCACCGAGCCCAACATAATAATTCTCCCGCTGACGCCTGCCGCCACAAGGTCTGCCAGCAGGAAAGTCAGCAGAAAATGCCCAAGGTGGTTGGTGGCAAACGTCCGTTCCACGCCGGCTGTGGTTTGCCCGTAATGATCAAAGCGGGCGCCGGCATTGTTGATGAGCCCGTCCAGCCGGTCCGTCCGGTTGCTCACCCACGCCGCCAAAGCCCGCACCGCCCCCAACTCGGAAATATCGGCTGGAAAAAATTCGGCCGACGCGTTCGGAAAGGCTCGCCGCATTTCGGCGAGCAACCGGCGGCCGGCCGGTTCGTTCCGGCCCGTCAGCAGCAACCGCCAGCCCCGCCGACCCAGGTCGCCAGCCGCGGCGCGGCCAATTCCCGAGGTGGCCCCGGTGATGAGACAGGTTTTCATCCGGTGATGCCGCGGACCACGGCCGTGGACGGTTTGGAAATCGGCCGCGGCTCAGAAGCGAATCTTTCGCCCATGAAACGCCTCGGCCCAACCCGTCGGCGACGCGCATTCGATGCCCCGCAACCGCAACAGCGCATTGAAGGTGTCCGGCGTGAACCAGTGTTTGTTCCGCTGGGTGGCGAAATACTGCATGAGGCCCGCAATCTTCCGGTCACACACCTCGCGTTCCAGCGTCACATACATGTTGGGCTGACCCAGATCACCGTCGTATTTCGGGATTTCATACTCGAGAATGAGATGATCCCGGAACGTGTTCCAGGCCAGGTCGGACAGCACGCGATGATCCTGATGCCGGTCCTCGCGGTAATGCGTCAGCACCAAATCCGGATCGAAACCACGCTTCGTGCGTTCAAACTCCGCCTTGATGGCGGCCCATTGTTCGGGGAAAAAGCCATCCTTGAATGGTTTGGTCTGGACGGTCGCCCGGCGGACGCCCTGCAAAAAAAAGGCCGCGCTGCGCCGGGTTTCCCGTTGGCGCGGCGCCTTCCCGCTGAACACCACCCAGCGCACCTCCAGATCAGGATTGGCGCGGATCAGCTTGAGCAGCGTGCCGCCACAGCCGATTTCAATGTCATCCGAGTGGGCGCCGAGACACAGCACCCTTTTCACCGCTGAGAGTTCGAAGGTGGTCATGGAATGGTTCGGGTTAAAGCGACTCGTCCCTCAAGCCGGCGTGACCGGCGCCAGCAGGCCGTGCCGGCCCAGCAGTGCCGCCGCGGCGTGGACAACCTGAAAGCTGAGCCCGGATCGTTCGGCAATCCGCAGCAGATCATGGCTGCCATCGGAGAAATTCAGCGCCCAGAGCATCGCCATTTGCAACTGCGGCACGTTCTTCATGCCGCCCAGCGAGGCGTAGAGCCCCCGGCGCCCGAGCTGCGGTTCGCCTTTGGGAAACAGGTTCCGAAACGTTTGGTTGGATTCCAAAATGAAGACGCAACGCAGAAGCGCGCCCAAGGACTGCCCCAATGCCAGCGGTGCAATCAAATTCAAGTCGTCCGCCGAGGTATGATACTCCGGATACTCGCCGTTGGGCGTGCGCGTCAGTGCGCCCACCGGCAGGTTGAAGCCGGGCGAACAATACTGCCGCTCGTCGTAACCGTAAGGAACGAAGTCGCGCGTGCCAAAGTCGCCACCGCCATCCCGCAACGCCTGCACCACGACCCGGTCAATTTCTGCGTCACCGCGCCGGCTCTTCTTGTAGTTGAACCCGCCGCAATCGCCCAGACACGAAAGCACCAGACCGTGCTTGATCCGATCCAATCCTTTTTCGTTGCTTGCGAGCCACGTGAGGGCGCCGATGGTGCCGGGGAGCCAGAGGAAACGGTAGGCATAACGGCGAACCGGCAGCCGGCTCAATTGCACCGCCAGGTGTGCCGCCACGGCCATGCCCGACAAATTGTCATTGGCGAGCGAGGGATGACAGGAGTGACAGGAGAACAACACCTCCTCCTCCGTGGTCCCCGGAAGAAACAGTTCGCCGTAGGTCAAATGGCCCGGCGCCAGGCTTGAATCGATGAAAACTTCGTATTCCTGGTCACTGAGCGCGCACAGTTGCTGGTGTGACAGACAAAAGCCCCACGCCTCCTGATAGTAGGAGGTGCGATACGGAATCCAGGCGGGATGTTCCGGCACGGAAAACAGGTGCGGCCGCAGTTCCTCCAGGCGCATCCGCTGATGCACGGGCACACTGTAGTTGAGCACATGCAGATTGTGTCGCGCAAAATCCACCACCTTCTCCCCGCGCGCATTCTTGATCCATGCCGCACGGATGTTCCATTCCTTCGGAACCGTCCAGTCCAGCACCTGGGTTCCGGTGGGCACCTCCCGCAATTCGAGGGGAACCTTGCGCTGCAAGATGGTCAGACTCTGACGCACGCCCTGACCGGTGATGCTGCGACAGATGGGATACAACTCCCGCGCCGTGGCATGAATCAACTCCCCTTCCTTCGCCGGATCGAAAAGTTCGAGCGCTTCCCCCACGTTGACGGTTTCCGTTTTCATGCCCCCAAAAACTCTTCTTCAGCCCAGCAAGGGCCACGCCCGGTCTTTTTCCGAAATGACCGCCACCGGCAGCGGCCAGGCAATGGCCAGTTGCGGATCATCGTGGCGAAAACCGGCCGCGTGCTCCGGACTGTGAAAATTTCCCATTTGATAAAACACTTCCGTATCGTCCTCCAGAGTCTGAAAGCCGTGACCAAAACCCGCCGGAATGTAGAGCGCGTTGCGCTGTTCGGCCGACAGAATCACGCCCACATGCTGGCGCCAGGTGGGCGAATCCGGCCGCAAATCCACCGCCACGTCATACAGCGCGCCGCGGGTGCAGCGCACCAGCTTGGTTTCGGCAGCCGGCGGCCGCTGGTAATGCATGCCGCGCAGCGTTCCCCGCCGGCGGTTGTAGGAAATGTTGCATTGCACAAACGCCGACTGAAGCCCGTGCTGCGCAAATTCCCGCTCGCAGAACGAACGGGCAAAAAAACCGCGCTCATCTTCCATCCGGTCAAGTTCGACCTCGAACACCCCCGGCAGCTTGGTTTCCCGAAAACGCATGGCCTGATCTTTGGTTTGCGCGACGCCCGGTGGAGACCGGCCCGTCCTAGACCGCCCAGAAGAAGTGCGCGTCAATCTGGCGGGTGCGAATCAGATATTCCAATTGTTTCAACCGCGTGAAGGCACGGAATTCAAAAACATCACGCGTCAGGTCAATCTGCTGGAACAGATCACACAACTGGCGGGCGCCCCGCACGGCGTCCCATTCGCATTTGAAGCCCGGCAAATGTTTTTGAATCTTGGCGAAAGAAACACGGTAGCTCCGGTTGTCCGCACTGGGCGGACCGAAGGAAACGCGGCAGCCCGGGAAGATGCCGCCCACGATGTCCGCGATTTCGCGCACCCGATAGTTGTGATTCGTGTCGCCGACGTTGAACACCTCGTTGTGGATGGTCTCGGTCGGCGCGGCCAACACCGCCGCAATGGCACCGCCGATGTCCAGACCATGCACGAGCGGGCGCCACGGACTGCCATCGCTCGTCATCTTGATTTCCTTCGTGGTCCAGGCCAGACCGGCCAGATTGTTCAGGACGATGTCAAATCGCATGCGCGGCGAGGCGCCGTAGGCCGTGGCGTTGCGCATGAACGTGGGTGAAAAGGTGGCGTTCGCCAGCTGGCGAACATCCGCCTCCACCTTCGTCTTGCACACGGCATAGGCCGTTTGCGGGTTCACGCTGGATTGCTCGTCCACGAATTCGTCGGTGCCGACGCCATAGACGCTGCACGAGGACATGTAAACGAACCGGCGGACGCCGGCGCGCCGTGCCACTTGGGCCAGGTGAACCGAACCCTGATGATTGATCTCGTAGGTGATTTCGGGCGACAACTGGCTGGTGGGGTCGTTCGAAAGTTCCGCCATGTGGACGACCGCATCGAAGCCGGCCAGGTCCGCCGGTTCGATCCGGCGGATGTCCTTCGTCAACGTGCGCGGCAGTTCCCAGCCATTGTGATACAGGCTGCGCTCCCGGTAAAAGCCCGTGTCGAGCCCGACCACTTCATGTCCGCATTTTTGAAACAATGGCGCCGCGAGGGAGCCCAAATAACCATCTGCACCAGTAAGGAGTATTTTCATAGAGTAGCCCGGCAGCCCGGCGCCATTGAACCGATGGGGAACCGGCCTGCCGCTTGGCATTACGGCTGTTCAATTCGGTTTCTTGTGATTCCAGACAATCCAAGGAGCATCGCCACTCTCCACGCGATCGGACAGCTCCTGCTGTTCGCGGAAGGTGTCCATGACCCAGAAGTTGTCGCAGCGAAAACTCGCCAGCTTGCGTTGCTTGATCAGTCTTTGGAAGGGTTCTTCAACCAGTTCCTCACCCGGACGCATGTAGTCGAAGATTTCCTTTCTAAAGACGTAAAACCCGGCATTGATGAGGATGCCCGTCTTGCGGACATACTCAATGCCGCTCACGGTGTGATCCTTGCCAACATTGACGACGTGAAAGGTCTGCGGCGGATGCGAGCTGAGAAAGGCTCCCACGCAATCCGTCCGGCGAAAATCGTCAATCATCTTCGGCAGCGGATGATCCGTCAGGCCGTCCGCATAATTCGCCAAAAACATCTCCTCGCCGTCGAGATAGGGCTTCACCAGCCGCAGCCGTCCGCCAATGTTGGTCTTCAATCCGGTATCCACGAAGGTGATGTTCCAGTCCTCGATGTCGCTGTGTTCCAGTTTGACCGCCTTGCCTCCCTTGGAAAGCGTGAAGTCATTGGAGACACATTCATCGTAGTTGAGGAAATACTTCTTGATGAGGTCGGCCCGGTAGCCGAGGCAGAGGATGAAGTCCTTGTGTCCGTAATGCGCATAATACTTCATCACGTGCCACAGAATCGGACGATAGCCGATGGGGACCAGCGGCTTGGGGACATTTTCTCCGTAATCCCGCAATCGCGTTCCCAACCCGCCACAGAATAGCACCACTTTCATTGTTGATCTCCGTTGTTTGATCCCGGTCCAAACCGGCACCCGGGCATGATTACAGCACCTCCAATTGTGGAATTGGCACCACAAACTTGCCGCCCCATTCGCGGATGAAACTCAACTGCGCAATGATTTCGTCCCGCAAATTCCATGGCAATATCAGCACATAATCCGGCCGCGTCTCCCGAATCCGGTCGGGCGCAAAAATGGGGATGTGGGTGCCCGGGAGGAATTTGCCGTGCTTGAACGGATTCCGATCCACCGTGTAATCCACCAGATCGGTGCGGATGCCGCAAAAATTCAGCAGCGTGTTGCCCTTCCCCGGCGCGCCATACCCCGCCACCTGCTTGCCGGCGCGACGCACCTGGATCAGGAACTCCAGCAGCTTCCACTTGGTTTCCTCGACCTGCCGGCGGAACGTTTGATAGGCCGCCAGCCGGTCATATCCCAGTTGGCGCTCGCGGCCTTGCAGTTCGGCAAACCGCCCGGTTTCAGCCACCTCGCTGCGGCCGGCATGCGTCGCGTAGATGCGCAACGACCCGCCGTGGGTGGGCAGTTCCTCCACGTCGAAAATCTTCAAACCGTGCTTCCGAAACACCGCGGCCACGGCCAGCAGGGAAAAATAGCAAAAATGCTCGTGGTAGATTGTGTCGAACTGATTGCCCTCAATCAGCCGTTGCAGGTGGGGAAACTCCATCGTGATGGTGCCCGTGGGCGCGAGCAGCAACTTCATCCCCGCCACGAAATCGTTGAGGTCGGGCACATGCGCCAGGACATTGTTGCCCAGCAACAGCCGGGCGCGGATGCCTTCATCCACAAGCTGCTGTGCCAGTCGCGTTCCAAAAAAGGCAACGCGCGTGGGAACACCCTTCTTGACCGCCGCCTCGGCCACGTTGGCGGCGGGCTCGATGCCCAGGGCCTGGTGCCCGCGTTGAACGAAGTATTGCAGCAGGTAGCCGTCGTTGCTGGCGATTTCGACCACCTGATCTTCCGGCTTCAGACCCAGCCGCGGGATGATCCCCTCCACGTAACGCTGCGCATGCTTGAGCCACGAATCCGAGTAGGACGAGAAATAGGCGTAATGACTGAAAATGTCGGAGGCGCTCACGTATTCGAGCAGCTGGACGAGCCAGCACTGGTGACAGACAAACACCCGCAGGGGATAGAACGGCTCCATGGCGTTGCACTGCGGGGCCGTGAGATAACTTTCGCACAACGGCGACATGCCGAGATCGACGAACGTGTGTTCCAGCGGCGCGCGGCAGGCGCGGCAAACTGGTGAATCATTCCGGTGGCCGGAAGTGGCGTCGTGCAGGTGTGTAGCGTGCTCGTTTGGCATGGCATTAAGCGTGGAAGAACTCATGGTGATCAATTGTCGTTGTGCCTGCCCTCAGGCGACCTTGGCCAGGGGCCGGATGCGGACGTCGATTATTTCAGCCTCCCGTCCCGTGGAAAGAATATCCACCACCAAGTTGCCGACCTCGGCTGGTTGAATCAGTTTTTCAGGATGATAAACCCTGCCCTCAAGCTGATGAATTCGCGCCTGCATGGGAGTCGCGGTTCGTCCCAAGTAGATGCTGACCACTCTTACCCCAAGATAATTGATCTCTTCGCGCAGGCTGTCCGCCAGCGCCTTCAGGCCGTGCTTGGTGGCCGCATACTGGGAAATGCAGGCCGGAGCCTGCAGTCCGGCAGTGGAGTTGATGAATACAATCTGCCCTTTGCGGGCCGACACACTGGGCAGAAAACACTGTGTCAAGGCAAAGGGCGCCCGCAGGTTGCACTGATATTGAAGATCAAAGTCCGCCAGTGAAGCCGCCGCAACGCTGGATCGCACAAACTCGCCGGCACCGTGAACCAAAACATCCACTCCGCCGAAATCGTCCATCACCTGGCTTTGCAGTCGCCGGATCTGGCAGTCATCGCGCAGCTCGACCCGGTAGGCCCGGGCCTGAACTTCGCAGCTGGCGCACTCGTGCACGACCGAGTGCAGCAAGGGCAGACGCCGGCCCACCAACGCAAGGTTCGCCCCCGCCTCGGCCATGGCCAGCGCAATGCCCCGCCCCACCCCACCGGTTGCTCCAGTAACGACCGCCGTGAGATTGGCCAGGCGCCTAGTTTGATTTTTTTTCATTGTGCGCACGTTGCACCTCCAGTGGTGAGCTTGAACAACGGAGAAAGAGCACCCAGTCTTGATGATCGGCCGCCGCGGGAGAAGTCCATTTGGGGCCGATCGCGCCGGGCAATCGTGTGTATTCGCCGGTGCGTGGGTTGAACCACTGCGCATCGTATTCGACCGGTTCAAGGCTTGCCGTGACCTGGCCACCGTGCGGGAGATAGATCACGTAAACTTCGCCAGGTTCTGCCAGGCAATATCCCTGATCCACCAATTCGTCGTGCGGGTCCGTCTTCCACCAGGCGAAGCGGGTGAAAAACCGGACCATGAACTGGTAGCCTTGCAGCATGGTCATGGAGGCGTCTCCCCGTCCATTGACCCATCCGCCACCCGTGTCCGGCGGCACACCGGTGCCGCGCCGGGCCGTCTCGCCGGTGGTTTGGTAGCAGCCCGCCATCACCATTTCCCAAGCCGCCCGGCGATCCGCATCGGCCGAGGCCGCGGGCGGATGGTAGGGTGCCCACGTTGGATAATGGTCCTCGTAACCATACTCCTCGTTGACCTGCGGAATAATGCGGCCCGTCTCCGTCTGCAATCGACGTTGGTTCAACATCCACGCGTGCAGGGGCCGGTGCCACTCTTGAAAGCTGGTCATCCCGAACCAGAGGGCAGTGCGGTCCTGATGTGCATTGTTGACCGGATGGCTGGTGGCCAGGTGATGGTAGGGATCCAGACGGTAAAGCCGGGAGCCGGTTTCATGGGTCCAAGTGGTGGAACGAAAGCCGTCCATGTCATCCCCCAAATCCCAGGTGACGTTCGCGTAAGCGGCAAGCCGGGCCACCGCATAACGAAAATAGCGTCGCTCATCCTCGCTGTCAGCGGCCGGATGCACCGGCGTGTCATTCCAGCCGAAAATGACCGAGACGATCATGTCCTGCTCCCGCGCATGCTGCAGCATCCGTTCAAACTTCTGCCAGTAGGCGCAGTTGAAACGGGCGTAGTCGAATCCGGGCGAGTGCACATCGTCCGGCCGGGCGGCGGGCCACGGGTTGAGGTGCGCCTGAAAACCCGGGCCGGGCCGGATGGGCTCGGTCCAGAAATGGTCGGTGCGTCCGTCCAGCAGCACCCGGACGCGGTTCACCTCGAACCGGTGCAATCGATCCAGAGCATCCCGGATGACTTTCTCATCGTCCCAGCCCATCAGGAGAAAGGCGGTGGTGCCGTTGAGGAAGTAATGCTCGCCCGTGCCCTCCCAAACAAAGTGCCACGGATGGGCCGGATCCGTTCGCACCAGCCCGCGGCGCCCGGCGTCAATGGCGGTAAAACGACCGCTGGCACTCGCTTCCGCGTTCCCCTGACGAAAGGTCACCACGTATTCGTAGGTGCCGGGAAGCGCGGGCATAAACCGGATGCGATACCGGCTCCCGTCATTCGCATCACAGAAACCGTCCACGGCCAGCTGATTGCCCGTGCCCACCTCCCCAAAGAATCCGGACACCGATGCTGCCGTAAACGGGTTGGGCGCTGCCGGCAAAGCCGGTTTCACGGTGATTTCCAAAAAGTCGTAGCAGGCCACGACATTGGTTGAAACCTCGAAGGCAACCTTGGCCGGAACCACATCCTCATGCGTGTAATTGGGAGCCGGCGCCCGCCGGCACGCCGTGCCGAAAATCATCCCTCCCGCAACCCACACAATCATCCACGCCTTGATTTTCCCCTTCTGAAGCTGCTCGTTCATCGGTGGTTTCATGAGCGATGCCCTGGGCGTTTCCGCCTGGTTGCAAACGTTGCCCCTGGCTGCCGTGCCACTCGCGCTCCGCTCCCGCCCGTCGTCCGGTCAGGGGCGCAGCCGGTAAAACTCCTGATGGTTCGTGGGCGCCAGCAGCACCACAATCTGGCCGTTCGTCGGCGTGTGTGCTTCCGGCGCCGGCGTCCAGTTGACCGGCGGCGTCAGACTGTCCGTTGATTCCAGCACGTAATCATTGCCGGTGTCCGGCCAGGCAATTTGCAACTGCCCGCCCGCGAATTGGGCCGACAACGTGGGCGGCAGCACCGCAATGGTCGCCGCCTCGGAAACCGCGGTTGCGCCCTGATTGTCGGTGGCCTCCGCAGCCAACACGTGGATGCCGGCCGGCGCATTGCTCCACAGCACACTGAACGGCGGCGTATTGACCTGCCCCAAAACATTGGTGCCATCAAGGAAGGTGACCAGACCCACCGATCCGTCAGCGTCGGATGCGGCCGCCTCGAGCAGGATGTTGGTGGGCGCCACAAAAACGCCGCCCGCGACCGGATTGGTCAGGGTGATGGCGGGCAGTTGGTTGATCGTGAATGTCGCCACCGCGGCCACGCTGTTATTGTAGCCGGTCTGGGCGGCCACCGCTTTGAATGTGGCGCTGTTGGTGAGCAGCACCGGGGCAACGTAAGCGGGCGCATTGGTGGTCGGCAGCGTGCCATCCAGGGTGAAAAAGAGGGACGCCACGGTGTCGGTCGCCGAAACGGAAACGCTGACGGCGCCGTTGAAGGTGCCGCCATTCGGCGAAATCGCGGGTGGCGCGAGGGCCGGGACGCCGGGCAGGCCGTTGATCCAGGCGGCCATGACGCTCACGGCGTCCGTATCAATGACGTTGCGGGCGAGGGGCGGCATTCGGATGACCGGGTTGGCGGTGTTCATCCGTTGAAACAGCGCGGATCGCCAGAGGTCCTGCGGCGTCACCACCGCCATGTTGTCCACGCCCAGCGAGGCGATGACTGATCCGTTGATGATGTTCTGGCTGGCGAGCGGCGTGTCATAGCGCGCATCGAAATGCGCCCGCGTGCCGCCCGGGCGGTGGCACTGCGCACAATTCGCATCAAGGTAGGAGCGGGCGCGCTGTTCGAGACTGGCGGACAAATTGGTCAGGGCCGAAAGCTGGGGAACCGAGGCGATGCTGGTTTCGTCACGGATGGGCGGATTGAACAGGCCGAGCTGATTCAGCGTGCGGAGCTGATTGTCGGCAACGCCCGAACCGGGATATGTCAGGTCGCCGTTAAGCTGCCGGGCCTTGACGCCGAGCACATAACCGGCCGTTGGCGTGTGACAGACGAGGCAATCGCCGGGACTGGGATAATACCAAGTCTGCGTCCGCACTCCGGCGGCATTGGTGATGACAATGTCCTCCAACAGGCTGTTCGTCAGCAGGTCGGCGTCCGAATTGTCGGCACGCCATTTGTAGGTCACGCCATAAACAGCCCCGTTGCCGTCGCGCACCAGCAGGCGGGTTTCCAGGCGCCGGCGCACCGTCGGGTGCGTTTCATCCGTCACCAGTTCGAAATGTTTTACGAAAACCGTGCCGTTCGGGAAGGTCCATTCGCCGGTGGGCGCATAGCCGATCTGCTCGTCCGCCGTAATCGGCGCGCCGTCGCCAGGCACGCCCAGCCACCGGGCTTTAATGGCACCATCCGACCACAACGGCGTGTTTACGCCGTAGGGAATCAGTCCGGCGGCAGCGACCAGATTGGAGGGGTCCGGGAACGCGCCGGTCCCGGAGAGCAACAACGGCAGGGCCCCGTTGAAGGACGGCGGCATGTTCAAGTAAGCCGGCAGTGGCGGACGATTGGTGAGTCCGTAGGGTGCGCCCGTGTTGGCTGTGACCTGGATCGTCACCGGCGCCGATGTGGTCGTCAGACCGTGGTCGTCGGTCGCCACCGCGAGCAACATGTGGGCGCCGGGTGTGACGCCCGTCCAGGTGAATGCAAAAGGGCCGTTGGTCAGCGACGCAACCGGACTGGCATCGCCGAGGAAATCCACCCGGGTGATGGCGCCGTCCACGTCACTCGCCGTGGCGGTCACCGGGATGCTGGCCGCATCCGCCACAAAGGCGGCATCGTTGGTGGGGCCGTCCAGCGTCACCTGCGGCGGTTGCAACACCGAGGCGGAAACGGGCGTGTTCAGGTCGCTTTGAATCTCGGCGGCGCTCAATGCCCGGCTGTAAATCCGCACTTCGTCGATCTGCCCCTGGAAGTATTCCCCCCAGACCGCATTACCGCCGATGCGCAGCGGCCCGGAAGATTGCGCGATGCTTCCGGACACGGCGTTGCTCGCCACCAGCGTGCCGTTCACGTATAGGCAGAGCGAGTTTCCGTCATAAGTTCCGGCCAGATGCGTCCAGACATTCAAAGGAAGCCCCGACACGTCCGCGGCACCCTGCTCGCCACCGGCATAAACAAACACATTGGGCTGGTTGAGCGGGGAGCCGGCGTATAACACGTAATCGAATTCACCAGCTTGCTCTTTCATCAAGGCCGTGCTCCAGCCGGTGGGAACCGCCGTGGGATAGAGCCAGGCTTCCAGCGTCATGGCGTTGCTCAAGTCCAGGGAGTCCGCGTCATCCACAGAAATCCAGCCACTGCCGTCAAATGACACGGCGCCGCCAAAGCGCCCCTGACTCGTCCAAACCGCACCGGCCAGCGTGCCGGTGTTGCCATGGCCGGACGCATCGGCCGTGGTCGGGCCGGTGCCTTCATCAAACCCATACGCCGCCACCAAGCCCGATGGACTGGACGCGGTGGTGATCATTGCCTCCGGCGAATAACCGCCCAGATTGCCCGAGCCGTCTTCCGCCCGGACGCGGTAGGTGTAGGTCATCCCTCCTGCCAGTCCCACATCGTCATAGGAGGAATTGGTCGTGCTGCCAATCTCCGTGAAATTCGTGCCCCCGCCACCCTGCCGTTCCACCCGATACTCCTGCACCCACACATTGTCCGTGCAATCCGGCCAGTCGAGGAGCACGTAGCCACCGCCGGGATTGGTCGCCGTCAGGCTGACCGGAGTGCTGGGGGGCTGCCCGTCGGGCGCGGGCGTGACAATCGGCGCCCAAGCCGAGTAAGGGCCCTGGTTGCTCGCCGCATCGAAGGCGCGCACCCGGTAGTTGTAACTCGTCTGGGCGGTCAGGCCGGCATCCACGTAGGACGTGTCTCCGGTCGTGGTCCCCACCGGGACAAAGTTGGTGTCGGCGCCCCCCGCCCGCTCGACGTCATACCCGGTCACCGCCACGTCGTCCGTCGCGGCGGTCCAGTTCAGCCACACGCGACTGGCGCTCAGTGCCGTGGCGGTCAGACCGCCGGGAGCGCTGGGCGCGTTCGTATCCGGAGCGAACAAGCCATACACTGTCAGCGTCTGCTGGCCACCGACATACACCTTGCTGTTCACCACCGCCGGCACGGTGAACTTGACGGCCGGCCCGGCCTGATCGCGCAGGCCGGCCTGGCTGCTGTTATACAATTCCAGGTTGATGTTGGTGGCGTTGTAGGCGTGGAGAATGGCCGGGCCGCTGCTGCCGTAGGCTTCATTTTGCAGCACCCAAAGAATGGCGTCGTTGGTGCCATTGGCGGAGACGCAGGGCGACGAGCCGCCCGGGTAAAGATACACCTGCGACCCCACCCTTTCGGGGCTGGCTCCCATCTGCGCCCCCGTGATGTGGTAAACCTTGATCACGTCGTCGATGGCGGCGAAGTAGAGCCGGTGGTCGAAGTAGGCGGGCACCCCGTAGAAGCCGCCCGTGTAAAGGGGATGATTGGGCCCCCCCAGAACGTCCGACAAGACTTGGACCGCCCCATCGGGACCAGAGGTGTGATAACGGCCCAAGTTATCCCGATCCAACAGATAAATGCTCCCCTCCTTGCCCGCGCCCACCAGCAGGTGCGGATGCGCAGCGCTGCCCACCTCGTCCGGCAGCAACACCGGTCCGCCGCAACCCAGATCCAAATCATAAGCTGACAATTCGGATTGGTTTGAAGGCGTGTAGTAATCAGCCACGTCCCAGCCGTTCGTGGTGGTCAATTTGACGAAACTATCACCAAAGTTGTTCTGCCCGTTGTCAGCCGAATTGGTGGAAAAGGTTCCATTTCCCGTCATGAAATACACGTTCCCGAGCACGTCCGCCGCCAGCCCTGCTCCGGCCTGCCAGATGGCCCCCTCGTCGCCGTTGGGCGTGGTGTTATAGGCCACGACCTGCTGCAACGTCTGGGCATCATACCCCAGCACCCAGCCATGATAGACACCGAAATCGCCATGTGAGCCAAAGCCAAGATAGACCACGCCGTTCAACCACAGCAGTCCCGGACGATTCAATTGGCGCAATGGAACGAAAGGCACGTGTCCCGCGCCGTCATTCCCGCCTCCCGTTCCCGCCACCACGGCCTCAATGACCGCCGGACCGCCGGCTTTCTCCGTGCCCGTGGCCACGTCCAGCGCGTGCAGGCGATGCACGTAGTTGGTGGTGCCGCCGCTGATTTCCCGGGTTTTGGCGCAGACAAAGATGGTCCCGTTGACGGGATCAATCACCGGCGTGCTGGTGATGCCGACCTCGGGCACCAGATCGACCGGCTCCCCCGTATCCGCCGCCGACACCGTGGTTACGCCCGCCGCGGGGTCGAGAAAGCTCGTATGCCAGAGCGGCGCCGCATTCGCCCCCGTGTTCCCGTCGGCATCGAACGCATAAACACTGTCGTGCTCCGTGGCGACAAAAACCACGTTGTGCACGCCCTTGCCCGGCACGTTGACGTTGGCCAGATACAATGGCTGGGCGTAAACGTAACCATCGACCGCCTGCGCGAACAGTTTGCCAAACGTGTTGGTGTTGACGCTGGCCAGCGTCAGCCCGGTTTCGTTCGGGTTCAGGCCGGTGCGGCCATTGTCATTCCGATACGTCAACAGGTTGACCTGGGCCCGCAGTGGCACCGCCGGCAGCAACAACAACAACGCCAGCGGCCCCAATGTGGTCGGCGCAAACGTGACACCTAGCTGGGCCTTCATGAATGATGGTTTACCAGGCGGCTTTGGCCCGATAGAATTGATGGGAACGCGAACGGCTGTCCAAATCGATGATCTCCACTGGCGCATTGGAACAGGTTACCGTCACCAGTTCCTGCCAGTTCGTCAAATCCGCGCTGGTTTCGATCGTGTAATCCCCGGGCGTGGCCGCCGTCAGCACCAACTGAAAGCCATTGTTTTGGATGTCGTCTTGCGCCGGGGCCGCCAGTGAAATCCAACGGGTGCCCGCCACCGGCGCCTGCATGGCCGCCTGAATTTCAGCACCGCCCAGCGCGCGATTGTAAATGCGCACCTCGTCAATGTCCCCGATCAGATGTTCCCCCCAGATCGAATTCCCGCCCAGCCGCAGGGGCTGGGCCGACGACAGAATGCTGGCGGCCAGCGGCTGCGCCGCCACTTCGGCGCCGTTGACAAACAAACGAAGCTGGCTGCCATCGTAGGTTCCCGCCAGATGCGTCCAGTCGTTCAGCGGGACCGGAGAGCCCCCCACGACGCCCTGCAATCCCGTCTCCAACGTGGTGACGTAAAAGCAGGGGCGGTCTGCCGAATCTGTCTGCAGCATGTAGCTCAGCGTCCCGGACGCTTCCTTGAGCAACACCGTCGCCCAGGTTCCCGGCGCCACAGTCGGCCGCATCCACCCCATCAGCGTCAACTGGTTGGTCGGGCTGAGAGAACTTGAATCATCCACCGTAATCCACCCATTGCCGGCAAACGTAATCGCACTGCCAAACCGGCCGTTCGCCGTCCAGGTCGCATTGCTGAGGGTGCCCACATTGGCATTGCCGGAAAAGTCGTGCACCTGCGTTCCCGTCCCTTCGTCAAAACCGTAGGCCGCCACCAAATGATCCGTCGGGGCCGCCGGGAGGGAATTGCTGACCATCACGGTGACCCTGTTCGTCGCCAGGTTGCCCGCGGTGTCGCGGGCAATGGCCTGCAGCCGGTGCAGGCCATTGGTGGCATAGGCGGTGTCCCAAACATTGGTGTAGGGCGGCAGGCTTTGTTCCATGCCCAAGCTGGTTCCGTCCACCTTGAAGCGCACCCCGGCCACGGCAACATTGTCCGACGCAACGGCGGCCACCGTGATCGCCCCGGTCACCGTTGCCTGGTCCACTGGCGCCGTCAACCTCACCCGCGGTGGCTGGGCTTCCGGCGGCTGCGTCTCCAGCACCAGCACCCAGTCACCATCTCCGCCGCTGTTGGTCGCCGGCGGGGTAAAGGTGACGAGGCCGGTGTTGATAAAGGGCGATCCCGCAATGCCCAGATAGGTTCCTTGGGTGGCATCAAACCAGCGGGCCGTGACCGGTCCGCTCATCTGCGTCAAATCCACCGTGATCGGGCGCGGCGTGGGCAAATAGCAGATGCCCAACGTGCCGTCGGGGGTTTTCGCAGCGGTCGCGTAATCATTTGCACTGACCAGCCCTGCCGTGGCAAAGGTGCCGTAGCCGTCGGTAACCAACGCATGGCTCTGGTCGGGCACCAAATCATACCACCGCCGCGAACCGAAAAACGTCTTCACGTAAGCGAGTTCGGCCACTCCCGGTGAGTTCAAATAGCCCTGCCAGCCGGCACGAAATGTCCATGTCCAATAATTGCCATACATGTGCCCGCCATTGGCGCCACTCAACAGCGACCAATACTCCTGCCGGCGCAGGACATTGGGTGTCCCGAGTTCACCCCCGACATCCTCATATTCATAGTGCGCCTCCAGAAAATAGACCGGCACGAAATTGGTCTGATTGTAAGCCTCCAAGGTTTCGGCATACGAGGGATAATAGGTGTAGGTCGAATTGAGTGAGACGATCGGCCACCAGTTCGGATCGTCAAGCGACTGGCTGACAAAGTAATCCAGTTCGGTCGTCTGCAAATGGTTCGTGTCCCGGTCGAGAATCCCCAGCGTCACCGCCGTCGCCACCGCATCGTCCGCCGGCGTCCGCCACGTTTGAAAATCGTTGCCGGTGATCCAAATGAGGTTGGGAAAATCCTTGTAGCGTTCCCCCAGATACTGCCCAAAGCGGCGGCAGCCGTCGGTGCCATTGGCGCGCGCCGCATCCATCCAGTCACCCGTCTCCAGCGCATCGAGCATGATTTGCAGGCCATTGGTGGCAGCCATGCGGAGAATATTGTCCACGTGCGCAAAGTAGGCCTC